>CAZMRH010000043.1:0-12149 GCA_964568705.1 uncultured Lachnospiraceae bacterium | reverse complement strand
GGGATTGCCGTAGAAGCCCTCGGCATAGAAGCCCTTGATACCGCAGCTTGCAAGGTATCTCAAATCGCCCCATACGTTATAGATAAGCGACGGCTCACCGAGCATGTACGCATATGAGGTCGCGTAGTACCATACGTACAGGTTGTTCGCTACCTTTGTCCATGACTCGAAGTATTCCTTTTCCTTAGTATTGTTCATGCCGAGAGTATTTACACCCTTGCATTCACCTGAATCAAAGCCGTGATTGTTGCAGCCGCCCCAGCAGAAGCACAGCGTCACGTTGTCGCTGACGGTCAGCGTTTGCGGCGCATGCTTGTCGACGACATAAATCAGCGACCACACCTTCGTGCCGGGATAGACTTCGTTTATCGCACCCGATATCTTGTTGAGGAAGTTGATCTGCGGGGCTATTTTCGAACCTTCGTTTTTCGCCATCACGCGGCAGTCCCTGCACTGACAGCAGCTTGTGTTATCCATAGGTGAAATCGAGACCTGCTCGGTGATGTCGCCCTTGTCCTTATTCTTCTGAATCTTTGCAAGCACCGCAGTAAGTATGCGTGAGTAGTTGCTGTCGGGATTCTTCTCGTCGGTCTGTGACCAGCACATGAAGTCCGCGTTCGTTATCTCCGGCAGCCATTCGGCGATGGAGTGAGCGGTGCCGATATATCCCACGCAGAAGCCGTACTTCTTCTGTCTTTCAAGCATCCCGCGGTTCTTTCCCGAATTTATCCTTCTGCGGACTGCGGCGGCTGTGAAGTCACCGTACATGTACGAGTGCGAGTCACGGTCGCGGATGACGGGTACGTGGTAGTATTCCGTACCGTCCGCCACGTCTATCATGTCCGCCTCGAAGCAGTACACCACATCATCGTTGATGAAGCGCCAGCCCATGTATCTCTCAAGGAATTCGTACACGCCGTACAGCACGCCGCGTCCGTCGCTTCCGCAAATGTACATGCTTCCGTCCGAGACGTATATCGCAAGACCGTCCGTGCCGAGATCGACTGTACCGTCGCTCAGTGACGCGTACTGTGTCTCGGTAACGAGGAATATCGAGTGAGAACCTGCCGCCGCAGTCGAAATGTTCATCGTCACGCCGCACGCCTCAGCCGTATATTCCACAAGCTCGTCCGCCGCGTACTGCACCGACAGCGTCGTATTCCCGGGAATCACCACGGTGTATTCCGATATCGCAACTCCCGCGATCCTCATCTTCTGTACGCGTCTGTCGTATGTGCCTACAGTGATCGTCAGTCCCGCCATGAGACGCCTCATCGCGAACACGTCGGTTGTGTTTGTGTACGTGTCGCGGTCGATGTCCGTCATGTCGGGGCAGGGGACGGAGCTTATCTTTTCGGCGACGTACAGCTTGAGCATAAGCGCGTCACTTGCATTGACCTTACCGTCGCCGTTGATGTCGCCCGTAACCTCAGTCACCTCGGGTGCGCCGGACGTAAGACGTGTTCCCGCCATAACGCCGGTCGCCGACGCGAGTATCATTATCAGGCAGAGCAGTGCGGATATAGATCTTTTCATAAATACCTCCATCTAGATGGAATGTGCGCAGGTCAGTCCGGCTGATGATGCGTACGGAAGGCTGACAAATATAGTAAGTGTATCTCAGCAGTAGCCGTCCTCATAGAACTGAGCCATCGGGGACGTGTCGAGATTGCAGGTTTCGGGAAGTGTGTAGGTTGTGCTGTCGCTGAATATTGTTATGTGGTGCAGTTTGAGGTACTCGTAGAAGTCCTCGTATATCGCGGTGTATTGAGCCTTTGCCGCGGCATCGGCGTTCACGTATTCCGTATCATACGATGCCGACAGCCCGAGGAATTCGATTGAGAGCCCAAGCTCGCGTATTCTTAAACGCTGCGTGTCGTCAACCGCCATTCTGAACGCGGTCATAAGGCAGTTGTACATCTCGTGCCAGTTTTCTCTGATGTATGTTTCGGAATACATGTTCCACGGCCTGTCGTGATTGTTGATGAAGCAGCCCGCCGCGTTACCCGCTTCCTCCTGCATGACGATGTACTTGTAGATGTACTCCCAGCCGTCGCCGTAGTATATCATCAGGTATTCCTTGAGCAGATACACATAGCGCTCGTATGTCATGTCCGTCTCCCACTGGATACGCGCGGCGAGGTATGCCTTGAGCGGCTCAAAGTTGTAAGTCACGCCGCCGCCACCCTCGTAGTAGATTCCCGTAAAGCCCGCGTCGATGATGTACTTGAGGTCTGTGTATTCGCAGAGGACGTTCGGACACGGCGCGAGGAAGTAGTGATAGTTGACGGAGTAGTACCAGAAGTACAGGTTTTTGCATATCCTCGTCCACTCCGGTATCTCCGTCTCATCCACGACATTATTCGCACCGAGCGGGGTTAAGCCGAGACATGCACCCGTACCGATGCCGTGATTGTTGCAGCCCGTGCCGCAGTAGCACACGATTACGTTGTCGTTGACGGTGACGGTTTTCGGCGCGATGTGGTTGTATACGATGCAGAACAGCTTGACTCCGGGATAATACTCCTGAAATCTGTCCGCTGCCTTGTTCACCATCGCAAGGTACGGGCCGTTTATCGTCCCCTCGTTCCTTGCCATGACACGGCAATTGCGGCAGGAGCAGTAGTTCTGATGGTCGTTTATCGAGAATGACACCTGATGGATTCTTGCATCAAGCACGTTCTTCGCGTTCCAGCTTGCTGACCAGTTAGTCCAGTAGAGAAGTCCGTTAAAGAGCTGCTCAAACTTCGCATCATCGGTGAAGCAGGGCTGCGGTACAGTGCCGTCGCTGTCCTTGCCGTTTTCATACACATAGAAGGAATGTGCGTTCGCAAACTGACGTCCGGTGAAGCGTCCGTATCTCCACTGATCGGTGTCCGCGTCCGATGACCAGTTCTCCGGACTGAATCCGCCGCTCTCACGCGAGTTTATTTTGCGCGGGAAGGAGTAAGTCAGCGATGAATCGAACGTGCCGCCGCAGTTGCGGTAGTAAAGCGCGGGTATCCACGTATTCGCAAATCCATCCGGGATGGCGATGTGATTTGATTCGTATATATAAACATAATTGTTCGAAATAAAGCGAAGTCCGATGAAATCCTCGAGGAACTGATACGTCGCGTACATGCAGCCGCGCATCCATCCGCCGGTGATGAGGATGTCGCCTTCCTTTGTTTCTATCGTGAAGCCCTCGTATCCGAGCGTGTCGGTCGTATCAAGCGCGAATATTATCGCGTGCGCACCGCTCTTAACGCCGTATTCAAGAGGCAGCATCACGCCGATCGCCGTATTGAGATAGTTCTGCATCTCCTCGGCGGCGTAGTGGATGTTCTCGGCGAGCGTCGTACCCGCAGGTACGACTATCGAGTAGTCCGCGAGATCATTGCTTCCCGCGACTGTCACGCAGTCGACCTTGAAGCTGGTATCGGGACGCGCGAACTTCTCGGAAAGGTTTATCTTCCCCGCAAGTCCGAGCTTGATATTCAGCACGTCTATCGCGTTTTCGCGCCCGTCATAGTTTACATCGGCGCCGGTTCCCGTCACTTCGCTTTTAGTCAGCCGTCCGGCGATAAAAAGCTTCATGCGTATGATGTCCAACGCATTGACCTCTCTGTCACCCGTCGCGTCACCCGGCACGGCGTTATAGTCACTGCCGAAGTATTCGATTCCGTCGTCGATAAGCGTCGGTCCGGCGACTGCGGAGGCTGATGTCTGAAACAGTGTGACAAGGGACGCAAGCATCGCGGCTGTCAGTATCAGGGAAAGAAACTTTTTCATGTGGAGTAGCCCTCATTTCATAATAAATATAGAGGTCTTAATTATAATAACCGGGATTTCAGTAGTGGGGTTTCAATATAGGGAATTCCGCATACTGCTGTATGCGGGTCAGGCTTCGCCCGACACCTACTCACTTTTCTGAGAAAAGTGAGAGAAAAGCACACAGGCAAAGTGTAACTTAAGCCTGACGATTCACGCCGTACTTTGTCTGAATAAACCCTTACGAAATGTTCTTTGCCAGGCTTTCTTTCAAGAAAGCCGCGTATCTTCAGTAGTGGGGTTTCAATACAGGGATTTCCGCATACTGCTGTATGCGGGTCAGGCTTCGCCCGACACCTACTCACTTTTCTGAGAAAAGTGAGAGAAAAGCACACAGGCAAAGTGTAACTTAAGCCTGACGATTCACGCCGTACTTTGTCTGAATAAACCCTTACGAAATGTTCTTTGCCAGGCTTTCTTTCAAGAAAGCCGCGTAATTCCCGTAATCCCGAAACCGTGAAAAAGCCGACCCGGCAAAATATGCGCGAGCCGGCTTTATTCATCACGTAAAATCAGAGACAGCTCCGGTATAAATTATACCGGAGACTGTCGTTTTCCGAAATCAGCAGTAGCCGTCCTCGTAGAACTGGACCATAGGAGAAGTGTCAAGGTTCAGCGTCCCGGGAAGCTTGTAAATGTTGCTTGAAAAGATGCGGAGTGAATTCAACTCGCAGTTTTCATCCTGCGCGATTTCATCCGGATACCATCTTGTTAAGTTGTCAAGATTATCCTTGAGGTAGGTGTAGAACTCGGTGTAGTCCGCGAGATACTCGGCTCTTTCGGCTTCAGATCCGCCGACGTATTTGCTGTCGTAGGTTGCGGAGAGTCCGAGGAAGTCGATGGAGAGACGGAGTTCACGGCATTTGCGCTGCTTATTGCTGTCACTTGTCATTGTGTATGCCTTCTTGAGCAGGTCGCTCATATATTCCCAGTGCTCTCTGAGGTAAGCCTCTGAGTACATGTTGAACGGTCTGTCGTGGTTATTGATGAAGCAACCGGCTGCGTTGCCCGCCTCATCCTGCATAACGATGAACTTGTAGATATATTCCCAGCCCTCGCCGTATTTGAGATACAGATATTCCTGAAGGATGTGGTTGAATTCCTCACGTGTCATCGTGGGGTTCCACTCAAGTCTTGAGCTGAGGTAAGCCTTAAGCTCCTCGAAGTTGTAGGTTACGCCGCCGCCCTCGTAGAAGAAGCTGTCGAAGCCGATGCTGTAGATGTAATGTACTTCATCAAAAATGGTAAGAACGTTCGGGCAGGGTGCGAGGTAGTAGTGGTACGATACGGGGTAGTACCAGAAGTAGATGGTCGAGGTGATCTCAGCCCATTTTGCCATGACCGCCTCATCCTCTTTGTTGCTGGTTCCGAGAGGAGTTCTACCATCGCCGCAGAGGCCTGAGCCTACGGCGTGGTTATTGCAGCCCGTGCCGCAGTAGCAGAGAACCACGTTTTCGTTAGGCCTTACGGTCTTGGGAACGGTGTGCTCGTAGATGATGCAGAACAGCTTAACGCCGGGATAGTATTCCTGGAATTCGTTAGCCGCACGGTTGACCATCGCAAGGTACGGGCCGTTCTTCGTGCCTTCTTCGCGCGTTGCGATACGGCAGGGGCGGCATGAGCAGAAGTTTGAGTCATCGTTTGTATCGTTGATCGAGAAGGAGACCTGATGTACTTCGGGATTCAGAACATTTTCCGCACTCCATGAAGCGGACTGTCTTGTCCAGTAGAGCAGACCTGCGAACAGCGTCTGATAATCTTCCTCGCTTGTGAAGCAGGGCTGCTTCATTACTTCGGCGTTCTGCTGTCCGTCGGCACCGCCCTTGTACAGATAGAAGGAATGAGCGTTTGCGAACTGACGGCCGATGCCGCGTCCGTATCTCCAGGTTGAGCCGTTCTTGCCGCCGTCATCGATATCGTTTACCTTTCTGGGCAGACCGTATTTGAGTGGGTCGTTGCCCGAGAAGGTATGACGGACACCTCTGGAGCTGAATCCGGGAACGTAGTGCTCGGAGAAGCCTTCGGGGATGTCAACGAGGTTTTCTTCATACAGGTATGGACCGTCGCTGCTGATGAAACGGAAGCCGATGCAGTCCTCAAGGATCTGATATACAGCGTACATCGAGCCGCGGAGTCTGCCGCCGACGATGGTGAGGTTGCCGTCGGTCACATTGATGTCGAAGCCCTCTGTACCGAGAGTTGCGGTGGTATCAACGGAAAGCGTGATGGTGCGTCCATCAGCCGAGCCGTAAGCCATCGGAAGCTCGATTCCGCACGCCTCGTCTATGTAATTGATGAGTTCCTCAGCCGCGTAATGGATGTTGTCATCACGTGTTGCGCCTGCGGGAACGACTACCGTGTACTCACTGATGTTGTTTCCGGCGATCGTGATGCCGTCAACACGGTTATCCGAATCTGCGGGAGCATACTTGCCCTTGATGGCGACCTTGCCCGCAAGATCAAGCTTAAGTGTGAGTACGTCGAGAGAGCTCACATGTCCGTCGCGGTTGATGTCGGCGTTCGTCGCATTGAACTCGACCGTTTTGCCCGCAAGTCTGAGTTTGTAGGGAGTCAGATCAGCGGCGTTGACCTTGTCGTCATCGTTTATGTCGCCGAGCGTCACGCCGTAAGGGTTGTAAAATTTTACCCCGTTAGTTTCCTCGAGCGGCTGAACATCGTCGACTGAAGCGGACGACTGGAACACGCCCGCGCATGTCATTGACACGCACATGGAAAGTATAAGGAGTACCGACAGGATTTTTTTCATAAAAACCTCTTTCTTTGCCGCGGCAGAATTTCGGGATACACCGCGGGTCCTTGTGAAAAATTTTCAATAAAGTATTGCACCGCCCGAAACAATATCCACTGCGATGGGCGCAAAACCTCAATCTGCTTTAATTATACATTAATTATATTTATGAGCAATAGATTGAAGTTGTGAATTTGTTGTGTTTTTGTTGCATTTTTGATGATTATGTGATATACTCTGCATGTAATGTAAAAGCGGGAGGGATTACATATGAAACGTGAAATGTACAATGATGCGCCCAAGCGTGCGGGACTGTATCTGACGGGCTGCGGAATCGAGGAGACCGATGCGGTCAGCGCAGTTGCACCGTACATGGAAAATTCATGCATCATTTATGGCTTGTTAAGCGGGCATGCGGTATTTGAGACGCGCGGTCAGCAGTTCGAGGCTGAAGCGGGTGACGCGTTCGCGGTGCTGCCGGGCGAGATAGTCAAGTACCGCACAGACGGTGCGTGGAGCGTGTGCTGGATTAGCTTTTCGGGCGCTGATCTGCGGCTGTTTCTCGACGAGGTGACGGGCGGCGGCGATGTGCGGATGATGAAAGGCTGCGCACCTGCCGTCGGGAAGTGCGTGAACGCCGTCCTCGATTACCGCGAGAGTGAGCGCGGACGGCTTTTGCAGACCAGACTTACATCGTATCTGTTCGACGCGCTCTCGTCGCTCAGCGTCACACACCGCGCGGGTGCGGCATCGAAAAGCACCGACAGGGCACGCCGCGCGCAGAGCTTTATTGAATATAACTACATGCACGGCATAAGCGCGGCGGACGTTGCGGCGTACCTGAACATCGACCGTACGCATTTCTACCGCATATTCAAGAGCTGCACGGGACAGTCGCCGGAGTCGTACATTATGAACTACCGTGTGACAAAGGGGTGCGAGCTGCTCTTAAACACGTCGCTGAAGGTGACGGAGATCGCACGCGCGGTCGGGATTGCCGACGTGTACTACTTCTCGAAGCTGTTCAAGAAGATCACCGGTACGACACCGACCGGCTGGCGCGAGGCTCACCGTGAGACTCTGCCGACGGTTGTCCTCCATGCCGGAATCGGCGGGGAGGTGTGACGGTGAGGCGTGATAATGACAAGTTAAAAACACAACAATCGGACAACGGTATATCGCTGAAAAGTGTACTCATTATATCGGGCGCGGTGCTTGCGGTACTCGCGGTGCTGATGACTGTACTGTACTACACGCTTGACAAAACACGCAGGAAAAACGCAAACCTCGCGGCGATAGAATCAATGAAAGCGGAGCAGAGCGGAAAGCCGACAGGCTTTGTATATGAATACGGCGAAGCGCGCGAAGCCGACTTTACTTATGAGACGGCAGAGAATGGCACGGCGCGCATCACCGGGTACAAGGGCGCGGACGCGATAGTGGCGATACCCGAGACGCTCGGCGGCAAGACCGTGACAGAGCTTGCGGGATGGACATTCTACGACAATGACGCGGTGCGTGCGGTGAGGATTCCGTCAGGCGTGACTTCGGTTGAAAAGAGCGCGTTTTACTCGGTGCCGTCGCTCAGAGCGATTGACATTGCGGACGGAAACACGGCGTACAGATCGGTGGACGGTGTGCTGTATACTTCCGATGGGAAACGACTCGTCCGCTATCCCGAAGGGTGTCCGGACAAGTCATACACAGTGCCAAACGGCGCAGAGGTGATCGGAGAGGACGCGTTCTCGCTCTGCACGAACCTCACGTCTGTAACACTGCCGGAGGGCGTGCTGCTCATTGACGACCACGCGTTTTCAATGTGCATGTACCTTGAGACGGTCACACTGCCGGACAGCCTTGTGCGCATCGGAGAGGGCGCGTTCGCGATGTGCGGCAGCCTCACTCAAACCGATGCCCAAGACCTTGACGGAGTCGAGGTGCGAAACGGGAACGAAGCACTGTATGGGACAACGTAAGTACAAAAAGGAGAACAGTATAAATGGAAGATATATACACAAGGACAGAGATGCTCATCGGACATGACGCGGTGCAGAAGCTGAAAAATTCATCAGTCGCTGTTTTCGGACTTGGCGGCGTCGGCTCGTACATCGCGGAGTCACTCGCGCGGTGCGGCGTCGGCAAAATGACGGTCATCGACGGGGATGCGGTATCACCGTCAAACCTCAACCGTCAGCTCATCGCGACAGTCCGGACGGTCGGCAGACGCAAAGCGGAGGTGACGCGGGAAAGGCTTCTCTCGATAAATCCCGAAGCCGAAGTCACCGCAGTTGACATGTTCTTCTCGGCGGAAACGTGCGACAAAATTGACTTTACACAGTTCGATTATGTAGCGGACGCGATAGACACGGTCACGTCGAAGCTGCTCATTATTGAAATGGCGCGCGCGGCGGGAGTGCCGGTGATCTCGTCGATGGGGACGGGCAACAAGCTCGACCCGACGGCATTGCGTGTGTCGGACATATATAAAACCGAAGGCTGCCCGCTCGCAAGGGTCATGCGGCGTGAGCTGAGGGCGCGCGGAGTTGATAAACTCGACGTGGTATGGTCGCCGGAGACACCGCGTAAGCCGTATGAGCAGACCGGCGCGGACGGTGAGGACAATCCGAATAACGCCGACACCGCATTCACACGACGCGCGACTCCCGCGAGTATCTCATTCGTGCCGGGTGCGGCGGGACTTGCGGCAGCGGCACACATTGTCGCGGGACTTACGGGAAACGATAATTTGTAAGCTTCCGTATATAATCAGAAAAATATGGGTGAAGGGCTGAAGACTTGCGCTGCAAGTTTTCAGCCCTTCACCCTTTATCCGTATTACCCGATAACTTTCACCTGTACCTGAGATTGTACAGCCCGAGCAGGATGAGCAGTCCTGCGACACCGCCGAGCATAGTCAGCGCACCGACAGCTCCTATATTCCGCTGACCGACAATGACGAGTACGACGCACAGTATAAAGAACAACGCAACAAGTACTCCCGTGAGTATCTGTTTTATCATGTTATCTCCTTCCAGACGATGCCGCCCGCGCCGAGCGATACCTCAGTCGCGTGTCCCTTGCCGTCGTACACCTCAGTCGTGACCGGCTCATTTGAGTTGTTTACGACTGCGTATATTTTTTTCCCGGGATACGCATGGACCTCGCACGATATATCCTTCGCGCAGTAAACCGTCTCCTCCGACTCACGGGACGCGGCGTAGAGTATGCTTCGCCTGAGTAAGCACACCATCTCCGATGAATAGGGCACCCCCGCGATATAGACCGCGCGGCCCATTCCCGCCGTATTCGCCGCAAGACGCACCCCGCCGTTATAGTCGAGTATATCCACATCGTCCGACAGCGCGTATACACCCGATACACTCTCGCCGAAGTAAAATTTTATGATTCCGTCGGTGATGAAATGCTTTCCGCAAACTTCGGTACAGTATTTGTCCGACGACAGCGTGAAACCGCGCTCACGGTCAACGCCGAGCACGTCGGCAAGCTGAAAATACCGATCGCCGCAGTCTGCCGCCGACGGTTCACCTATACCGACGAATCCGCCACCGCCGTACACCCATTTGCGAATGACCGCAACAAGCGACCCATCGCGCCAAACGTCACCGCCCGAGAAGGCAGTACCGCCGTCGCCGGCGTTGATTATCACGTCAATGTCCGACGGTATGCCGGATTTCAGAATATCGTCGAACGAAAGGAACGTCACGTCGACCGCCATGCCGCTCAGCGCCTCAAGTACGCCGAGGTACGGGGATGTCTCGCGGTAGGGCTTGGCGTGCGCGATCATGTGCGTCTGCCATGAACGGAGCCGTCCCCATGAATTGAGCACCGCGACACGCGCCGCCGAGTATGGCTTTGATCCTCCGATTTTGTCGCGTATATCGCGGAATTCGGCGCAGATCTTCGCGACTAAATCGACGAATTCGGGGAATTTATACGCGAGTGACGGATAGCCTCCGTAGCCGATTCGGGCGAGCGGTGAGCGCATCAACGCGCGGCGCGCCATCACCCAGTTTTCGGTCGCCTCACCGCACGGATCACCGCCCTCATGGAACGTGTCGGGGAAGAAGTACGGCAGAAACCGACCTTCGGTATACTTTACATGGGGTATATCCGAGATCATGCGGAGCGTCGCGCCCGAACCGACACTTCCGACCACCGCATCAACGCCGACATTCTTCCAGTACCTGCCGTACGGCTCAGTCCCGATCCAGTTGTCTCCGAGGAACATCATCGCCTCACGTCCTGTGTCGTGCACGATTTTCACAAGCTCCGCCGCGCGTCCCGCGACAAAGCGTGAGGTGAAATCGATGTAGTCGAGAAAATGACGGGACGGCGTACGGAACGGCGAATTATAACATCCGCCGTCGACGAAATCCTCAGGCGTCAGGCTGTAGCCGTATTCCGCCTCGAACGCTTCAAGTGCCGCGACGGATACGCTTGCCGAGTAGCCGAACCAGTCCACATACTTTTCGCGTGCCCGGTCGTCGTACATCAGCGTGAAGTGATAGAAGAACGTCGTAAAGCGCACCACATCGCACTGACGGTTTTCGCCGAGCCACTTTTTCAGGTACGACTTAGCAAACTCCCATGACGCTTCATGACGCACGTCGAACGGGATGTCGTGCTCCGTATCCGTCCAGCCGTTTGTCAGACAGTTGTAGAGCTGTGTCGGATCCCACTTTACAAACGCGAGGAACGACACGGTGTATTCGTGATACGGTATAATGTACGTCACGGTCACCGTGCCGCTTTTTTTATCGTAAGTCCATTTATCGGACGGAATAACGGCATCGGTACTGCGGTCGCGTACTTCCCAGTATTTTGTGATATCGCACGTCGAGTCGGGTTCGAGCTGATCGGAAAAATAACCGTCCATTATACGAATGTGGGCGGCATCGCCCGTCGCACATGTGCGGCGGCTCATAAGATATACGCGCTGACGCTCGTCGGGATGCTTTTTTGCAAAATCGTTATGACCGCGCGAGACGAAGTATGTGCAGTACACGCGGAGTCCGAGCGCAAGCGTCGCGCTATCAAGGCGTGTGCCGTCACTGTCGCGCACCGCGTCCGCGCCCCATCTGAGCGCAAGCTCGCGAAGTTCCGGGGCAAAGCCCGCTTCTCCCGGCAGCGTCACACCGGATTTTGATTTTGACATGATAATACCTCCATGCGGTTGACATGTCAGGCTCCGCCCGACACCTGCGCGCTTTTTCGGAAAAAGCGCGGGAAAAACATGCGGGGAAGTCTGGTTAAATCGTAACTTTGTTTATACCCGTGACGGGTTATTTCTTGTTATCCTGCAGGGCGGGTGATTGTTCCCGCCGGACGATTGAAGGAATCGTTCAGACACCAACCTGTTTAGCTTAAAGCGTGACTATGTTTATACCCATGACGGGTTTTTTCTTGTTACTTTTCTGCGGAGAAAAGTAACCAAAAGCCGTTCAGGGGGAAGGCTTTCCCCCGAAGCCCCCTTCTGGGGTTTGCTGAAAGCGAAGGCTCACCTGCTCAGTCAAAAGCACGCTCTCCGCGTGTTTTGACTTCGATACTGGAGTCTGTTTCGGTGAGC
>CAZMRH010000042.1:5731-12936 GCA_964568705.1 uncultured Lachnospiraceae bacterium | reverse complement strand
TTTTCGCGCGATATCTCCGGCTGCCACATGAGCGAGCCTTCAAGCTGCTGGAACACGTCGCGGATTCCTATGTGGGGGCCTGCGTAATTCTTACCGAGTGCGCAGAACGATACCTGCTTCTGGACGTTTCTCAGAAACTTATTCAGTACCGACGCGTTAACCTTGCCGCTCCAGTCGGAGAACTCTATTTTCATGTTGTCAAGCGCCGCGTTCTCACGCTCTTCACGCGCGAGAATACCCGCTTCGACTTTGTCGATATCGACCGCCCGTGAGCGCAGCTCGTCCGCCACCTTCGCGTCATGGCTGACCTTCAGATCATATTCAAGACGTGCGACACCGCCCGCTTCTTCGGTGAAGTGAATGATGTCGGAAATGCACGGCAGGTCGGTTGTCGTGACTGCGTGGATATACTTATCGAACTTGCCGATGCGAAGTGACTCGGCCTCGGGAATAGTGCGTCCGTGATATCCGAGGAAAACGCCGCGAGACACAGTATGTGCTTCATTTGTAATTTGTCCGTCATACTTGCAGTTGACGGTCAGGCAGTCATTTTCGTCACTGCGCAGTATGTAGCTGCCGTTATCGCAGCGGAAGCCGTACTTAGACATCCTGTGCCAGAAGCTCTCCGATTCGGAGAAGCGGAGCATTGCTTCATAAAATGAAGCAAGGTAAAAGCTGACGCGCTCACTTGTCTTGTTGATGCCGATGACGGAGAAGTGTATGTGCTTCTCGTCGTCTGTGTAAAGACGTGCCGCAAACGTCACCTTGTCCGTATCCGCAATGTAGTAAACACAGCTCATCGAATATACAACGTACCGTTTTATATTTTCTGGTTCGATAAGCTGACGTGCCGCTCCCGTCACCGATACGGGGAAGTATTTGCCGTCTCCCTCCTCAAGTCCGCCGAAGAACGCGATGCACGGATCCTCGCCGTAATGCGATATGCGGAATATCGTGAACGTGCTTTCGCAGGCGTTGATGTAGCCCGTCGAATGCGCCCACACGTTCAGTCCGTCATAGCTGTACGGGAAGCGCGACTCGCCGTATCTGCGCGGATAGCACACGATCTCCCTGTCATTCAGATAATATGTATTTTGGGGAAGCGTGTTCTCCGGTGACGGCTTTTTCTCAAGCTCTCTGATCTCAGAAAGAATCTTTTCAACTTTTTCCTTAAACATACTGTCTCCTAATGTTTTAGTTTATGTCATGTCGGTTTGCTGAGGTCATCAGTGTAGAGAACAGGTCGCTTTTCGAAAAAAGCCGCGCATACCTTGCGCTGACGACTTCAGCAAACCGACATGCATATAAATACAAAATATGCGCCTCGCGCGATACCGTGCAGGGCGCATATATATTATAACTAAATTATACGGCTGTGTCAATGGTGGAAGGAGTCTTTTTCGTCAGCGTTATTCGTGGTTTTTTGCCTTCGGTGATGCACTCGCGTGTCACGGTGACTTTTTCCACGTTTGACTTCGACGGAATCTCAAACATTATCTCCGTCATTATTTCCTCGAGGACTGAACGAAGTCCGCGCGCACCTGTGTTACGCTCGATTGCACGCTTTGCGACTGCCTCAAGTGCGCTGCGTTCGAAAATCAAATTCACGCCGTCCATCTCAAATAACTTGATATACTGGCGGGTGAGTGAATTCTTCGGTTCGGACAGAATTTTTACAAGCGCGTCCGCGTCGAGACCTTCAAGTCCGACAATGACGGGAAGCCGTCCCACAAGCTCGGGGATAAGTCCGAACTTGACGATGTCGTGGGGTGTAACGTCGTCGAATATCCTCGATTCCTGCTTCTGCTGCTTGCTCTTGACCTCGCCGCCGAAGCCGATCGCATTCTTGCCGTGCCGCGCTTCGATTATCTGGTCAAGTGAATCAAATGCGCCGCCGCAGATAAAGAGGATGTTTTCCGTGTTTATCTTGATAAATTCCTGATTCGGATGCTTGCGTCCGCCCTGCGGCGGTACATTTGCGACCGTGCCCTCAAGTATCTTAAGAAGTGCCTGCTGTACACCCTCACCCGATACATCGCGCGTAATCGAGCGGTTCTCACTGCGCCGCGATATCTTGTCGACCTCGTCGATGTAGATGATGCCGTGCTCGGCGCGCTCGACATCGTAATCCGCCGCCTGAATCAGGCGAAGTAGGATATTCTCAACGTCCTCTCCGACGTAGCCCGCCTCAGTCAGCGTCGTCGCATCGGCTATCGCGAACGGGACTTTCAAGGTTTTCGCGAGCGTCTGTGCAAGGTATGTCTTGCCGACACCGGTCGGGCCTATCAGCAGTACGTTGCTTTTCTGGATCTCAACGTGATCGTCAGGGACTGTCGCGCTTTTCTGATTTTTCGAGCGTGCGCGCCTTGATTTTTTGCGTTCCGCTTCGTTGTAGAGGATTCGTTTGTAGTGATTGTACACTGCGACCGACAGAGCCATCTTTGCTCTGTCCTGCCCGATAACGTACATATCAAGGCTAGCCTTTATTTCCTTCGGTACGGGAAGAGTATCCATCGTGAGTGCTTCACCGTCCGACTGGCTCTTGAACGATGAATCGAGCGAATACTGCTCGATTATCTGATTGCAGGCATCGACGCAGAAATTGCAAATCAGCTTACCTGTGGGAGACGGTATCATGAACTCGGCGTTTTCCTCGCTTCTTCCGCAGAAAGCACACTTGCCTATACCGTTTTTATCGTATTGTGCCATACATTTCTCCAAATTTTATTTTCAGCCGCCGCTCATGTCTGGCAGCAGCGTGCGCGTCACGCTCTCTTTGCTATGACCTTGTCGATGAGACCGTAATTAGCCGCTTGCTCGGCTGTCATGAAGTTGTCGCGTTCGGTGTCCGCCGCGATAACGTCGATGGGCTTGCCGGTGTTCTCCGAAAGGATGCGGTTGAGCGTTTCACGCGTTCTGATGATATGGTCGGCGTGGATCTTGATGTCGGTCGCCTGTCCCTGCATGCCGCCGAGAGGCTGATGAATCATGATCTCGCTGTTCGGAAGCGCAAGTCTCTTACCCTTCGCGCCGCATGACAGTAAAAAAGCACCCATGCTCGCCGCCATGCCGATGCAGATGGTCGACACATCGCATTTGATGAAATTCATCGTGTCATATATTGCCATACCGGAGGTTACGGAACCGCCGGGGCTGTTGATGTAGAGGCTGATGTCCTTGTCGGGATCCTGCGCCTCAAGGAAAAGAAGCTGCGCCACAACGAGCGACGCTGTCACATCGTTTACTTCGTCTGAAAGGAATACTATTCTGTCGTTTAAGAGACGCGAGTAAATGTCGTACGACCTCTCGCCTCTGTTAGTCTGTTCTACTACCATTGGTACTAGTGCCATGATATGCCTCCTGATGCAATTATATTTTGTAGAATAATGCCGTATTTTGCGGATAATATGCCGAACATACATCACCGCCGTCAGAGAATGGCGGCGGTAATGAATTATCTATACGTGTATTGTTATTCAGCGTCCGTATCTGTTTTTGCAGTTGCCTTTTTAGCTGCCGGCTTTTTTGCCACAGGCTTCTTTGCAGGAGCCTTCTCAGCTGCAGCTTCGGCATCGTCGGACATTTTTACAGTTGTCTTTTTGACTGCCGGTTTTTTAGCCGCTTCAGGCTTATTCTCATCAGCCTTAGCCGAGTCATCTGTAGTATCAGCTATTTTTGCGGTTGTCTTTATTGCATCCGGCTTCTTTGCGACCTCGTCTGCCTTTTCATCCGACGGTGCGACATCGGTAATTATCGCCTTTGTACGGATAAGCTCGACAGCCTTCTTCGTCTGAAGATCAGCCTTGAGGTCTGACGGATCGGAAATAGCTTCCTTGACCTTTTCAACATCCATCTGATAAGCTTCCGCAAGGCGCGTGTATTCAGCCTCAAGCTCGTCGTCGCTTACTTCGATCTTCTCGATTTCCGCTATCTTCTCAAGCGCAAGGCGCATCTTTACCTGAGCCTCAGCCTGAGGACGCATCTGTTTGCGGAGTGCGTCAAGATCAAGTCCGGTGTACTTGAAGTATGTCTGAAGATCAAGTCCCTGCATACGGAGCCTTGTGTCGTAATCGCGAACGAAGTTTTCGGTTTCAGACTCGAACATGCACTCGGGGATGTCAGCCTTCATGCTGTCAACCACAGTCTGGATGAGTTTCTCGTCAAGTGCCGCGTCGGCGTTCTTCGCATTTTTCTCTTCAAGTTTTGCCCGTGTGTCAGCCTTATATTCAGAGAAAGTGTCAAATTCGGAAACGTCACGCGCGAATTCATCGTCAAGCGCGGGAAGCTCATTTAACTTTATCGCGTTTAGCTTTACCTTGAATACAGCCGGCTTACCTGCAAGATCCTCGGCGTGATAATCCTTCGGGAACTCGACATTTACGTCAAATTCGTCGCCTATATTGTGTCCGACTATCTGATCCTCAAATCCGGGGATAAACTGTCCCGAACCGAGTACAATCTCGTGACCCTCTGCCTTGCCACCGTCGAACGCCTTACCGTCGACGTAGCCGTCATAGTCGATGTTTACAAGATCCTTAAGCTCTGCCGTACGGTCGGTAATTTCTATTGTGCGTGAGTTGCGCTCCTGAACGTGACCTATCTCATGGTCGACATCCTCGTCGGTAACGGGTGCTACAACGCGTTCAGCCTTGATTCCGAAATAATCGGAAACCTCGACTTCGGGCTTTACATAAAATTTAGCCTTGAGTATTACGCTTTCGGCATCAAGTGTATCAACGTCAAAATCGGGACGGTTCACAGGCTTAAGCTCTGTTTCCTTAAGTGCCGCTTCAAACGCGTCGGGAATGACCTCGTTGAGTGCATCCTCATAGAACACGCCGCTGCCGTACATCTTCTCGATAATTGCGCGGGGGGCCTTACCGCGGCGGAATCCGGGAACGTTGATGCTCATAGCACGTTTATGGTACACCTTGTCGATCGCAGCGTTGAATACTGCTCTGTCAACGTCAAAGGTGATCTCGTACAGGTTAGCTTCAAGCCTGTCTGTTTTTTTCAAACTCATTGGTTTGTCCTCCAAAATTTTGTCGTTTTATCTATTCTCAATCTACTATATTGTATATACTTTTTGTGCGGTTGTCAATATAAAAATGCGCTGAATTATTTTGTTATTCGGTAAACTTTTGTATCAGCCTGCCGAAAAAAACTAGGTTATTAAGTGCATATTAGTGACAGTACCGCACTCTTGTTCTGTGTCAGCCATGCAAACTTAAAGCAAAATCCCGACGATTTCATTTAAGCCTTGTATGAAGCAGCCCTCTATTAAGTTTTACCGGGCTTTTTCAAAAAGCCGCGTATTCACCTCGTCCTACCATTCAACGGGGCATGTTATCATCGGGATGAAGTCGAGGAAGTCGGCGGAGATCATCGTCATCGAGATGCCCTCGAACTCAACCGTTCGCGGGACGTTGTACTGGCCGTGGATATGCCCGAAGTAGCAGTGGTGTATATCGTATTCATGCAGTACGTCGACGAGCTCACGGCAGACGAACTCGCGGAACACGGGGGGAAAATGAAAATAGACAAGTGTCGTCATCTGCCTGCCTCCGCGAAGCCGCTCCGCTTCGTCAAGGCTCATCTTCAGCCGCATCGCTTCGCGGTTTACAATCTTCGCGTAATCGACCTCGTCGGTCGTGTTTTGAAGTCTCTCCTCAACATACCATCCGCGCGTGCCGCAGATGATGTAATCCTCCACCTCAAATGCGTTATTATAAAGAAAATCAACAGACGTTACACCGATGTCGAAAAAAAACGACTTCATTTTCGTCATCGTTCCCCACCAGTAGTCGTGATTGCCCTTACCGATCAGCTTTCTGCCGGGCAGTGAGTCGATAAGCTGCATATCCGCGGCGGACTCCTCAAGCGTCAGTGCCCATGATATATCGCCCGGCACCACCACCGTGTCGCTGTCGCTTACCACGGCGCGCCACCGCGTCACAATCTTGTCGCGGTATGACTGCCATCTGCAGCCGAATATGTCCATCGGCTTGTTCACCGACTCCGACAGATGCAGGTCTGATATGGAAAAAACGGACATATATTCCCGCCTTCCTGAATTATTCCTCGAAAATGTACTCCGCCATGTCGTGCGGCGCGACAGTCCTGTCAAAGCGGCGCGGGAGAGACAGCGTCCTCTTGAGCGGTTCGGGTGCCTCGGTACCGCTGATTTTTTCAAGACAGCCGATGATCTCCGAGGGATCGTCGCTTTCGGGAGCACTTCCGAGCGCTGCGCAAACGTCGTGTCCGAATTTGTACGGACTGGCGGTAGACGCGAGTACCGTCACGGTATTGTCACCCGTCTGTGCACGGTACTTTTCGACCGCGCCGAAGCCGACTGCGGTGTGCGGATCCATGAGGTATCCGTCCGCGTCAAAGCTGTTCTTTATCACGGCGGCAGTCTCGGCTTCCGTGCAAAAATAGCCTGATATATCGCCGCGAATCGCCGCCATCACCGCGTCGTCCGCCGTGTAGCTTCCGCACTCCGACAGCTTTTTCATATAGTCTGAGGTAGCTGCCGCTCCGCCGATGAGGTAGAGAAGCCTCTCAAGATTCGAGGAAATGAGTATATCCATCGATGGTGACATCGTTTTATAAAACTGCCGCGTACGGTCGTACTTGCCGGTACGGAGGAAATCCGTCAGCACGCAGTTTGAATTCGACGCACAGATGAAGCGTGCGACCGGCAGTCCCATCTTTTTCGCGATATACGCCGCGAAAATATTGCCGAAGTTGCCCGTGGGCACGCAAATGTTGATTTTTTCACCCGACTTTATCGCGCCTGACGAGACAAGTTCGCAGTACGCCGAGATGTAGTAGACGATCTGAGGCGCAAGTCTGCCCCAGTTTATCGAGTTCGCACTTGAAAAGAAGAAGCCGCGCTCATTTGCCTTTTTCGCGAGCGATGCGTCCGCGAAAATTGCCTTGACGCCGCTCTGAGCATCGTCGAAGTTGCCCATCACCGCACATACGCGCACGTTGTCGCCCTGTTGTGTCGTCATCTGCATTTTCTGCATCGCGGATACGCCGTCGACAGGGTAGAATACGACGATGTCGATTCCCGGGACGTCGCGGTAACCTTCAAGCGCCGCCTTGCCCGTATCACCCGAGGTCGCCACAAGTATTCTCGCACGCTTTTTTTCACCCGTCATCGTAAGCGCGCGGGACAAGAGTCTCGGCATTATCTGAAG
>CAZMRH010000042.1:0-5721 GCA_964568705.1 uncultured Lachnospiraceae bacterium | reverse complement strand
CATATCTTTGAACGCACAGGTCGGGCCATGCCAAAGTTCAAGCGAATACGTGCCGCTTTTTACCTTTTTAAGCTGAGCCGCACCGCCCGGAAAGCGTGCGCTTGAATAAGCCTCATTGCAGTCGGAGAGTATCGCCGCTTTATCGTAATCGGTCAGAAACTTTGAGAGTATCGCCGCCGCGCGCTCGGGATATGTCATTTTCGTAAGGCTCAGTATCTCACCGTCGGCAAGATGCGGTATCATGTCCGGCATGAACAGACCGCCGTCCGGTGCAAGTCCTGTTTTAATCGCTTCGGCAGATGTGAACGCGGCAGGTTCGCCTGAAATATCGCGTGTGCTGATGTAGTTCATATTTTCCATCCTTTATATTATAGACATATTATAGCCTTACTTCGTACCCGCCTGTTATTTCAGATTTTTCTGAAGAAAGCCGTATGCGTTGCCGAAGAATATCTTCTCGCGCAGTGGCTTATCAAGTCCCGACTTACCGAGCGCTTCATCAAGCAAACTGAGCTTATCGACGCCGTCAAGTCCCTTCGGTGTGGAGTCAATACCGTCGAAGTCGCAGCCGAGGCATACCGTGTTCTCCCCGCCGAGGTCAAGATAGTGCAGTATATGCCGCACCATAACGTCGATACTGC
The DNA here is from genome assembly GCA_964568705.1 of uncultured Lachnospiraceae bacterium. Taxonomy (GTDB): domain Bacteria; phylum Bacillota; class Clostridia; order Oscillospirales; family CAG-272; genus CAZMRH01. Next base: position 5,080 of record CAZMRH010000042.1, on the reverse strand, counting down.
CTTGTCTGGCTTCCGCAAGATGCTGAGGTGCTGCGCTGATACCGACGATACCGCCGAGCTTCATTATCTTTTTAAATGCACTGTCGCTCAGATTTCGCGGGTGACTGCAACATTCGTACGAATTGCTGTGCGTCGCGATGGCACAGCCCCCGACCTCCGCAGCGCGGTCGAGTATCTCATCCGTCGACTTCACCGACGCGTGCGACACATCGGGAATCATTCCGATTTCAAAGCATTTATCAAGTACGGTGCTGCCGAAATCCGTCAGCCCCGAATTGGTGTTGAACGAGCCGCCGATCACCGTTTCACCGTTCCACATGAAGGTGAGAATCCGCACACCGCGGCGATGCAGTAAAGCAAGTCTGCCGATATCTCCCGCGAGCAGTCGTGCATCTTCGACGGTGTATACAAGCGCGGCCTTGCCCGAGTCCACCGCCGACTTAACTTCATCGGCGCTGCGGCAGAGTGATGCCTTATGGCTCCATTTATCCGACTGGGCTTCAAAATAATCTGTAACTTTGAAAAAGCGTGTGTACGCGTCGTTATCACCGAGTCCGTTGTCGCTCCATACCGCACACATCTGTATGTACGGCTTTATCTGTGCCGCGCGGTCAAGTGAAATGTGAAGTTTATTAGACACGATGCCGCATTTGTTTGAATACAGCTCCGTCAGCGTGTCGCAGTGCATATCGCAAAGTGAAAAGCTCATGATCCCTCCGGGCGGTTACCGTCTGACCGCGTTTTCGTAGTGATTTATCCTCACCACAGTATATGTCTCCGCCGTCGGATCGGCGTACACCTCGATTACGTCAATGCGAAACTTTTTGCCTTTAAGTTCGCCACGCCTCTCGCGGATATAGCTGTCAGCCGCCGCGATGAGGTTTTCGCGCTTCCGCATATCCACCGCGTAAGACGGTGCTTTGAAGTATCCCTCTCGCCCCGGAAGTATGCGCCGTGTCTTGACCTCGGCGAATACCACCGTGCCGTCGAGCTCGGCGATTATGTCAGTCTCCTTATGAGACGAGCGGACGTTGCGTGCGATTATCGTGTATCCCTTGTTCGCAAGGTATCTGGCGGCGCTTTCCTCACCCCTCGCACCGAGGCTATATCGGTTCACTTGTCACCCCTCGCGCGTTCTTCTTCATCCCATCCCGCGAGCTTGTCGTGATCTTTTACGAGAAATGAGAGGAACGATTTCCTATGAATCGGGGACGCCCCGTATCTGTATATCGCAAGCTTGTGTGCCTTTGTAGGATAACCTTTGTGAGCGGCAAATCCGTACTGCGGATACTCTCTGTCCATATCCGCGCACAGCCTGTCACGCGTTACCTTTGCGATAACGGACGCAGCCGCAATCGACTGCGATACCGCGTCACCGCCGATGACGGTTTTTGTCGGTATGTTAAATCCCCGGCTGACGTTGCCGTCGACAAGGACGAGCGTCGGTGTGATGCCGAGGGATGCAACCGCTCGCCGCATGGCAAGCTGGGAAGCGTTGAGAATATTTATTTCATCTATTTCGGCTTCAGAAGCGCTTCCCGCCGCCCACGCGATACACTTTTCGCATATCTCGCCGTACAGCCGTTCACGCTTCTTTTCCGTCAGCTTTTTTGAGTCGTCAAGTCCCTCTATCACAATGTCTTTCGGGAGTATAACCGCGCCCGCAACCACGGGCCCCGCGAGAGGGCCTCGTCCCGCTTCATCCGTGCCGCAGATTATCGCGTCGTCCGAATCAAGGAACTGTCTGTCAAAGTCATAATCAAGCATCGGTATCCTCCGATTTGTCCGATTTGTCCGATGTGTCCACCGAAGCGTAAGATTTATCCTCCGCTGAGCCCGGCTTATTCTCCGACAAGTCCGGTCTATAATCCGGAGTGTCTGCTTTTTTCTCCGCGAACGCCGGCACTTCAAGCGATATCCTGCCGATCTTCGCCGCGCGGAATTCGTCAAGCACCGTGAGCGCGGTGCGCTCTGTATTCACTTCACCGCCGGATACGAGGAAGCCGCGCTTCCTTCCGACTGCCTCAAGCAGTTCAAAGTCAGACAGTCCCTCGACCGCGTCCGTGGTGAGCTTATATCTTGTAAAAAACAGCTCAGGCGAGTACTTCGCCAGACGTCCGCACAGGATCGCACCGAGCGTCTCCGTGTCGATTACCGCGTCCTTTATCGCACCGGTCACCGCAAGGTTTTCGCCCGTTATCCTGTCCTCGAACTTCGGCCACAGCACTCCGGGCATGTCCATCAGGTCAAGCCCGATATTTGTAGTCACCCACTGCTTTGAGAGCGTCACACCCGGTCTGTCCTCGACTTTAGCCTTCTTATTGCCGCTGATGCGGTTTACGAACGAAGACTTGCCGACATTCGGTATACCCACGATCATCGCGCGAAGCCGTCTGCCGCTCATACCCTTGTCGTCGTAGCGCTTCACCTTGTCGGCGAGGATTTCGCGTACAGTCGGCGAGATGCGGTTAAGCCCCTCGCCCGTGATGCAGTCGACCGCAAGCGCGCGTCTGCCGAGCCGCTTGTATTCGGCGATCCACGCTTCGGTGATCTTTTTATCGGCAAGCGACGCTTTGTTGAACAGTGTGAGCGTCGGCTTACCGTCAGTTATCGACGCAATCTCGGGATTCTTTGAGCTTTGCGGGATGCGCGCGTCAAGCAGCTCAATTACTATATCCACATTTTTCAGATTTTCCTTTATCATACGGCGCGTTTTCGCCATATGTCCCGGAAACCATTGTATTATCTGAGAGGGCATGTTACCTCCGCGCGGCAAAATACCGCTTAATTGAACGACGTTATTTTGTTGAACGGCAGTATTCTCATGAGAGCTTTGCCGATGATGCACCGCTCGTCTACCGTGCCGACATATGACATACGGCTGTCGGCGGAATGGTTTCTGTTGTCGCCCATTACAAATATCTTGCCGTCGGGGACCGTGTATGAATCAATGTACGTAGGGCTGACATATTGCGGATCGAGATGGATGTATTCGCTCTCGTCAAGCTTTACGCCGTCGACCGTTACGACAAAATCGCCGCCGTCGTAGTATATCGACACCGTCTGACCGCCCGTCGCGATAACGCGCTTGATAAGCGGATCGGCAAAAGCTCCTTCAAGTGACGCATTCTGCACCACAACGATATCGCCCTGCTTCGGTTCATAACCGAGGTCGGAGATGATTACATAATTACCCTCATAAAGCGTCTCCTGCATCGACGGCCCCTCAACAACTGTAAGTCGACCGATGAAAAGGAATACAAGCAGTATCACCGCGGTACACAGCATGAACATGTCGAACACATCAAACACGTCGCCGAACAGGCTGCCGCGCTCTTTTTTTGGGGCCTTCTTTTCGGTCACTACAGCTGCTTCCGGCATAATTTCATTATCGTTCATAACCGTTCCTTCTCGGCAGCTTCATCTGAGTTTGAAATCGCCGCCGTGTTTGTCAATTTTATTATAATAGTATACCATAATATTTTATATTCGGCAATACCCTGCGATGAAAAATGTTCTTAAAAAGTAAAAGTTGTTTTTGATGGCAGAAGCAGGTGCAATCTGCGGCGCAGCCGTAAAAATATTGAATTTGTCGGTTGACAAATGGGGTATGCCGTGCTATACTTAACTCTAACATATTTTTAACATATAATAGTAAAAAGAAGGGGAGTCTGCATGGCAGGCGCGGTGAATGGGGTGGTAAGAATCAGAGCGGGAGTAATCGGAGCGACGGGAATGGTAGGGCAGCGTCTTATCACGCTTCTCGAAAATCACCCTTATTTTGAGCTGACGGCGCTTGCGGCAAGTCCTCGTTCGGCAGGGAAGAAGTACAGCGAGGCGGTGGACGGAAGATGGAAGCTCGATATACCCATGCCCGCGGACGTCGCCGATATGGAGATAATCAGTGCGAATGATATAGACAGGATGAAGTCGAAGGTTGACTTCGTTTTCTGTGCGGTCGACATGAAGAAGGACGAGATCAAGGCTCTCGAGGAAGCATACGCGAAGGCGGAGATACCGGTAATCTCGAACAACAGCGCGAACCGCATGACGCCCGACGTGCCGATGGTAATTCCGGAAATCAACCCCGAACACCTCGCGATAATCGACGCTCAGAAGAAACGTCTCGGCACTAATCACGGCTTCATCGCGGTAAAGCCGAACTGCTCGATACAGAGCTATGTTCCGATGCTGACACCTCTGCGCCGTTTCGGCATCAAGGAAGTTGTCGTCACGACATATCAGGCGATAAGCGGCGCGGGCAAGACATTCCGCGAATGGCCGGAGATGCAGGGCAACGTGATACCGTACATTGGCGGCGAGGAAGAAAAAAGCGAGGTTGAGCCTCTGAAGGTATGGGGCTATATAAAGGACCGCAAGATCGAGCTTGCCGAGTCCCCCGTTATCACCAGCCAGTGCATCAGAGTACCCGTGACCGACGGTCATACGGCGGCGGTATTCGTGAATTTTGAGAAAAAGCCGTCGAAGGAAGAGATAATCGATGCATGGAAGAATTTCCGCGGACTTCCGCAGGAGCTTGAGCTTCCGCACGCACCGAAGCAGTTCGTCACCTATTTCGAGGAGGACAACCGCCCGCAGGTACTGCTCGACCGCGATATCTACGGCGGCATGGGCGTAACTGTCGGAAGACTGCGCGAAGATAAGATGTTCGATTACAAATTCGTGGGACTGTCGCACAACACACTTCGCGGTGCGGCGGGCGGCGGCGTACTTATCGCGGAGCTTCTGTTCAGACAGGGCTGGCTCGGATAAGACGTACGAGTAAAATAATACTAACCCGTATGAACGGTTCAGGAGAGCTTCCGAAATGAAGCACCGAAGGGGCGAAACTCTCAGGTAACAGGACTGAACCGCGACGGACTCTGGAAAGCCACAAGGCACCGACGAAGCAATCCTTCGGGAGAATCTTTCAGGTAAATGAACAGAGTATACCGAGCGGTATACTCTGTTTTTTATATTTGGAGGGCAATATGGAGCTTACGGTTTTTATATTTGAAATAATCGGGACCATCGCGTTCGCGGTATCGGGTGCGATAACAGGACTGCGCAAGGGGATGGA
>CAZMRH010000041.1:3670-13267 GCA_964568705.1 uncultured Lachnospiraceae bacterium | reverse complement strand
GCGTCTGCCCGGAATTGCTTAACGGCAGTCGCACGCCTGCCGGTATCCCCGTTTTCGTCCAGTTGCTCGGCAGTCATCCGGAGCGGATGGCCGAATCGGCGGCCCGGCTCGCCGAACTCGGCCCGGCCGGGATCGACCTGAACTTCGGTTGTCCTGCGCCGACGGTCAATCGCCACGGCGGCGGTGCCATGTTGCTCGAAGACCCGGCGCTGATGGCGCGTATCGCCGCCTCGGTGCGCGGTGCGGTGATCGCCACAGGCGGCGGTACGGTGACCGACTCTGCGAACATCGCGTCACTGCGGCAGTACGGCAGGCTATTTTTTATCGACCGTCCGCCGAACCTGCTTATCCCGACCGCCGACCACCCGCTGATGAGGAGTGCCGACGACATCATGCGCCTGTATTCCGAGCGTATAGACCTGTACCGCGCTGCATCAGACGTTACAGTAAGCGCCGCCGGAAGTATTTCCGACTCGGCATCTAAAGTTACGGAGGAATTTCTGAAATGAAGATACTTGTAATAAACGGCCCGAACATCAATATGCTCGGTGTGCGCGAGCCTGGCATATACGGAAGTGAGACTTACGACATGCTCGTCTGCCGTATCACCGAATACGCCGCCGCGCGAGGTGCCACTGCCGACTGCGTCCAGTCGAATCACGAGGGTGCGATAGTCGATATGATTCAATCGGCGCTCGGCATATACGACGGCATCATCATCAACCCCGCCGCGTACACACATACGAGCATAGCCATTCCCGACGCAATCCGCGCCGTGTCACTGCCTGCGTGCGAAGTACATATCTCGAATATCGCGTCGCGCGAGAAGTATCGCAGAATCAGCTACGTGAGGGACGCGTGCATCGCGACAATCTCGGGTCACGGGACGGCAGGCTACACCGAGGCAATAGACATACTGTGCGATTACCTAGAGTCGTGCGGCACGGACTACACGCCATGAAATTAGAATTTATTCCGTCGTATCTCAGGGGTGAGGTGAGAGTTCCCGCGTCGAAAAGTATTTTGCACCGCATGCTCATCTGCGCGGCGCTGGCGGACGGCGTATCGCATATCGGAAACTTTAGGATGTCCGATGATATCTCCGCGACAGTCGGATGCATCAAAGCCGCCGGTGCGGACGTAAGTCATGACGGCGACACGCTCACGGTGACGGGTATAGGTGAGGACTTCGCGGAGCATGGACGGTACTGCTGTCTGGACAGCGCGTCGACGCTCCGATTCATGCTACCGGTATCACTTACGGCAGGGTGCGGCGGTGAATTTATAATGTCAAAGGGACTTGCCGCACGCCCGATGTCGCCGTATCGCGATATGTGCACCTCCCGCGGCATTATATGGAATGAGCGTAACGGCATAATCCGCGTGTCCGGTCGTCTTTCTGCCGGTGACTATCATATCAGCAGCGGAATCTCATCGCAGTTTACGTCGGGACTTATGCTCGCACTGCCGATGACAGGCAGCACGTCCGCGATAATCACAGAATCGCCTGAGGTGAGCCGCCCGTATACTTTTCTGACGGCGGCGGTGCTGCGGCAGTTCGGCGTGAATACCGACAGGTGCGACAACCGCATCACGATAAACGGCAGATACACACCCGCCGACTGTACGGCTGAGGGCGACTTCTCGGGTGCGGCATACATCGACGCGCTCGCGCTGTTCGGTCATGACATTATGACAGTCGGACTTCCCGATAAATCGTTGCAAGGCGATGCCGCATACCGCGATTTTTTCGCACGGATGCGGCAGTCGCACTGTACGCTCGACATCACCGACACTCCCGATCTCGCACCCGTGCTGATGACTGCGGGATGTGCGATGAACGGCGTGACGCTGACGGGATGCGAGCGGCTCAGGTATAAAGAAAGCGACCGCGCGCGCGTGATTGCTGCGGAGCTTGCAAAGCTCAGCGGCAAGGTAACGATCGACGGCGGCACGGTTGAGGTATCAAAGTCAACACTGCACGCGCCGAAAGTCCCGCTGTCATCACACGGAGATCACCGCGTCGCGATGGCGCTCTCACTCCCGCTTACCGTGCTCGGCGGCACACTTGACGGCGCGGACGCGGTAAACAAGAGCTATCCCGCGTTTTTTGATGAGCTGTCGCGTCTCGGCGCTGTGATTCATGCGTGCGGCGATGACGCGAACGGAAAAGAGGAAAGCACATGAACATGAATTTTTACCGCAAGCTGCCTATCCCGAAGGATGTAAAGGCTGAGTATCCAGTTGACGCGCATCTTGCCGATATCAAGGCGGCGCGTGACCGCGAGATACAGGCTGTATTCACGGGGAACAGCGACAAGTTTATCCTGATAATAGGCCCCTGCTCCGCCGACAACGAGGACTCGGTCATCGACTACATCACGCGCCTCAGGTGCGTTCAGGAGAAGGTCGCGGACAAGGTTCTCATCATCCCGCGTGTCTACACAAACAAGCCGCGCACATTCGGCGTCGGCTACATGGGCATGCTGCATCAGCCCGATCCCAGTGGTGCGCCAGATCTCTTGCGCGGTATAATCGCGATACGCAAACTGCACATCCACTCGCTTACCGAGACGGGCTTCTGCTGCGCCGACGAGATGCTTTATCCCGAAAATTATCGCTACTTCAACGATCTTCTGTCGTACGTCGCAGTCGGCGCGCGCTCGGTCGAGGATCAGCATCACCGCATGACCGCAAGCGGCTTCGACATCCCCGTCGGAATGAAGAATCCGACGGGCGGCGATTTTGCCGTGATGATGAATGCAATCTTCGCCGCACAGCATCCGCATGAGTTCATCTATCGCGGATGGGAGGTGCGCACATCCGGCAATCCGCTTGCCCACGCGGTGCTTCGTGGATATGTCGACGAGAGCGGCGCTACACATCCGAATTATCACTATGAAAATTTAATGCGTCTGTGCGATGAATACGGCAGCCGCGAGCTTGAGAATCCTGCACTCATCGTTGATACGAGCCACGCGAATTCCGCTAAATGTCCGACCGAGCAGCCCCGCATCGTTAAGGAGGTGCTCCACAGTATGCGCCACAACGCCGACATCCGCCGCCTCGTCAAGGGCTTTATGATCGAAAGCTATATCGAGGACGGTGCGCAGGAGGTCGGCGGTCATACCTACGGTCAGTCCATTACCGACCCCTGCCTCGGCTGGGACAAATCCGAACGCCTTATCCTTGACATTGCCGAGTCTCTTTAAAAGAGTTACGGGTTTTTTCTGCGACGGACGGATGTCCGTCGGAAGAAAAATGCGTGACTCCGTCGCGCGGGAGAGCGATACGAGGGAGCTGTCCCTCCCGCTCCCGATCAGGGTGAACAGAGATATAGTACAGCGTAAAGCTTTAGGCATAGCCGGGCGAATGTGACGCTGACGTAGAGTGCGATAGCGCGCGGACAAACACATAAGCTCACCGAACCCGACTCCAATTTGCAAAGGAAAAACCGCACAATGAGTGCGGCTTTCTTTGTAGGTGACCCTTCAATTATCCTTTACATGTTCCGTTGCAATGGACTTGATGGTTTTCATATCTGATGCAGGAATATATATGACTATTATCCCAAGTCAAATACTTAGTCAAATGTGTGGATATGAAAATAAAAAGAAATACCGAGAAAAGCATTACTGCTAATCCCGGTATTTATGTTTGCCTCGTCAATGCCCATGCTCTTTAGTTGCTGTTCTTAAGAACACCGTCCATATGGCATGTTCCTTTTTATGGTTTCGCTTATTTCAGCTTAACTGCTTCCTTCGCCTTAGCCGCGATCGCAGCCGCATCAAGTCCGAATACCGAAAGCAGTTCCTTCGCGGGACCCGAACGTCCGAATACGTCGTTCACGCCGACTCTCAGCACGTGTACAGGGCAGCACTCGCTTGTCACTGCCGCGACGGCACTTCCGAGTCCGCCGATTACGGAGTGCTCCTCCGCCGTGACTATCACACCGCACTTCTGTGCTTCCGCAATGACCATGTCGCGGTCGATAGGCTTTATCGTCGCCACGTTGACGACACTTGCATTGATTCCGTCGGACGCGAGCAGCTCACGTGCGATGAGCGCCTGCTCGACCATAACACCGTTCGCGAATATCGAAACGTCGCTTCCGTCGGCGAGTTTACTTGCCTTGCCAATCTCGAATTTGTAATCGTCACCGTAGATCACAGGAACTGCCATTCTTCCGAACCGGATGTACACAGGTCCTTCATAGTTTATCGCCGCCTCGACGCACAGTCTCGCCTCAGCCGCGTCCGCCGGTGACATCACAGTCATTCCGGGGATGACACTCATGAGCGCGAAGTCCTCGCAGCACTGATGTGTTGCGCCGTCCTCACCGACGGTGATACCGCCGTGAGTTGCGCCGATCTTCACATTAAGATGTGGGTATCCGATGGAGTTGCGCACCTGCTCGAACGAGCGTCCCGCCGCGAACATCGCGAACGAGCTTGCAAAAGGAATCTTTCCGGACAGCGACAGTCCCGCCGCAACGCACATCATGTTGTTCTCCGCGATACCGCAGTCGAAGAAGCGGTCGGGGAACGCTTTCTTGAACATACCTGTCTTTGTAGCCGCCGCAAGGTCAGCATCGAGGACTACCAGATTATCATACTTTTCGCCGAATTCAACGAGCGCCTTACCGTAGGCTTCTCTTGTGGCGATTTTTTTAATTTCAGCCATTCCTTTGTCCTCCTTACGCCTGAAGGTCAGCCATAGCGACCGTGTACTGCTCGTCATTCGGAGCCGCGCCGTGCCAGCTTGCCTGATTTTCCATAAACGAAACACCGCGTCCCTTTATGCTCTTTGCGATGATGACGGACGGCTTGCCCTTGCATTCGCGTGCAGCCCCGAACGCCGCCTCAAGCTCATTAAAATCATGAGCGGAGCACTTTATCACGTTCCAGCCGAACGCCTCGAACTTCTTATCATACGGTGTCGGATCCATAACATCGGTGATCGCGCCGTCTATCTGGAGCCCGTTCCAGTCGAGAATGTAGCAGAGGTTGTCGAGCTTGTAGTGATGCGCGAACATCGCCGCTTCCCAGACCTCGCCCTCCTGACTTTCACCGTCGCCCATCAGCGCGTATACGCGGCGGTTTGACTTATCTATCTTTGCCGCAAGCGCCATTCCGCATGCGACAGATACACCCTGACCGAGTGAGCCTGTGGACATCTCAACACCGGGGACCTTCTTGAGATCGGGATGCCCCTGAAGGCGGCTTGTGGTCTGGCGGAAGGTTTTCAGCTCCTCTACGGGGAAGAATCCTCTGTGAGCAAGTGTCGAGTACAGGCCGGGAGAAATGTGACCCTTTGACAGCACGAAGCGGTCGCGGTCGTCCATTTTCGGATTCTTCGGGTCGATGTTCAGTTCCTCGAAATAAAGATATGTGAGGATATCAGCCGACGATAGCGAGCCGCCGGGATGACCGGAGGATGCGCTGTAAACCGCGTCGATTATGCCGATGCGGATCTGTCTGGCAGTTTCCTTGAGATATTCGAGCTTGGTATTATCCATTGCGAGACCTTTCTCCCCGTAATGTAAGCCTGCGTTTTCGGGGCAAAACGCCGCTCCGCTTCCGCGGTCAATAACTAAATTCTATTTTAATATATTTTTTGAACTTTGTCAACGGAAATCAGACTTTATATAAAATTGATAGACGGTATTATCAGGGATTTCCTGTATTTCAAAACAAACTGGCCGTGCATAATTAATGAAAAAGTGTCGCTTCGGAGTTTGCCCAATAACCCCGCACAGAACAGCATTACCCTTACGGTGCAGCATACCGTATCACATTCGGTACGGTGCGCGCGCTCACGGTTCGCGTCTCCGTCACTTCGCCGTCGAAGCACGTCCTCGCCGCTCCCTCGTATTCGATAGCTCGGCAGCGGCGATATATCATTACATCTGCGAATTTTTTAATCACATCACCCGTGTCAGCGTCGATATGTGTACCCGCGCGGAAGTCCGGTACAAGCGCAATAAAGCGGCGGCGTGTGATGCTTTTGACCATAATAACGTCGACAAATCCGTCATCAGCCCTTGCGAGAGGCGCAACCTTGAAGCCGCCGCCGTAATACTGTCCGACCGCCGTCGCCATAAGGAGAAAATCGTCCTCGAATTCCTCGTCATGCTCGCTTCCATCCGCACCGACGACACCGATAAGTTTTACCTTTGTGTGAAATGTTTTCTTCATTATCAGCACCTTGATGAGCGCGAGTATGTACGCAAAGCTGCCCGCGACAAACGGTATCTTTTTCATGTTGTCGCACTCGGCCACGACCTCACAGTCAAAACCCGAGTTCATCACGTTACAGACGTAACGTCCGTTCGCCAGGAGCAGGTCTGACTGCCGCGGCTCGGTGTATTTTTCGGTAAACTCCCCGTTCATATAGCGGAGGTAGTCGTTGCCGCTGCCTGATGCGATTCCGGTAAATGTAACAGTGTCGGCGTGACCGGACTTTGCAATTCCGTTGATGATCTCATGCATCGTACCGTCGCCGCCGTACGCGGTAATATGGACATGCGGGTTCTTTTCACAAAGCTCGCGGACGTACTTTTCGCCGTCACCGTGAAATTTTGTGACATAGGTGTCGGCAGGATCAAGCGTATCCTGTACTTTCTTATAATATATCCCTTTTCCCGCTACCGGATTAATAATTTTTACTTTATTTACGGTTTTTGTTATTATTTCTGTTGTCATGGCGTTCCTTCCGTTCAAAACTGTCGCTACGAAATTAATTATAACGGATTACAGTGTGATTGTCAAGGCTGGGCAGCCGGATTCAGACAAAAGGAAAATTTCGCTTCTGCGGGTGATGAGTCAGCCTTCGCCCGACACCTACCCGCTTTTCACGGAAAAGCGGGGAAAAGAATTATACGAAGCTTTGCTATTAGCGCACTCATGCCAATAATCTGCAGGTATATACACAAAAGTACGGCTCAAATCTAACGATTCAAGCCGTACTTTGTAATAATTATGCCTTATGGAAAGTCTTTTACCAGGCTTTTCTTCAGAAAAGCCGCGTACCCTTTCGCTTACAGCGTCTCTACAGTCTTATTGTAATGCGACTTTAGCGCGGCTGTCGCGAGCTTGTGTGAGAGCGCCGTCTCCTCAGGTGTGAACAGACCGAACGGTACATCCTCGCCCGCGTACTCAAGCATGAACGCTCCGAGCTGCTGCTGGATTGCATCGACGAAACCGAACTCGAATATCGGACCGGTGATCGTCGGAAGCATCGGCTTATAACCGACTATGATGCGGCTCCACGCTTGCTCCTTGCCCCATGATACGGTGTAGTAGAATGCGTTCGCGTCGTCACTGGAGAACTTCGCGCTGCAGTCCATGCCGTAAATCTCGAAGAACCAGCGGTTCGTCGAACCCGGGCACATGCGCTTTGTCTCAAGCGTCATCGGAAACTCAAAGCCGTTCTTATCCTCAGCCGTACAGTGAAGCACAACATTGTCGAACGTATCGCACGGAACTTTTCCGCCCTTGCCATCACTCCGCTCAGTGACAAAATTGTCCATCTCGGCGTAAACGGTTTTCGGCATGAAGCCCATTCTGAACGGAACATGCTGCGTGTGGATACCGAGGTCTCCGAGCGCGCCGTATTCGCCGTTGAACTTAACCATGCGTTTCCAGTTGATGGGCTTGTTTAAGTCCATATCGCTGGAGTGATTGAAGCCCGCGTGAACCTCGAGTATGCGCCCGAAGCGACCCTCGCGTATCCACTGAATCATCGTCTGCATTGCGGGATAATACGGGAACTCGCTTGAACAGCGCACGAACGACTTCGGGTTATTCGCGATCGCCTTCATTATATTATCATTCGCCGCCTTGTCGATTCCGAACGGCTTCTCGCCAAGGAGCGCCTTGCCGGAATTTATAATGTCGACGTAGAACTGCTCGTGAAGATTGTGCGGTACTGCACAGTAGATGGCCTCGATGTCATCCTTCTCGAGAAGCTCCTTATAATCGGCGGTAACGTACTTGATATCGGGGAAGTTCTTCTTGAACCATACGGTTTCAGCCTCGACCACCGAGCAGATGCCGACGATCTCCGGCTTCAGAACGTCTCCCGTGAAGTGGCACCATCTCGCAGCGGCTGAAGCGAATTCTCTCGCCATAAGTCCGCAGCCGACAAGTCCGAATTTAACTGTTTTCATCTGTCAATATCCTTTCGGAATTAATAACCGAAGTACTTCTCTGTCTCACCGACAGCTTCCTCGATGATGTCTAGTCCCTTGAGTGCGATCTCGTCGTCGAGGATCATCGGAGGCGACAGTCTGAGGATATGACCTGACGGTACCCATGCAAGACCCTTCGAGAACGCGGTCTGATAGATCTTTTGCCCTGCCTCGACGAACGGCTCCTTTGTTTCCTTGTCCTTCACTATTTCCATAGCGAGCAGACAGCCCTTGCCGCGGACATCGCCGATGATGGGATGGCGTGACTTCATCTCTTCCATTCTCTTGAGGAACAGCTGTCCGAGATGCTCACTTCTCTCACAGAGGTTTTCTTCCTCAATTACCTTAATCGACGCGAGTGCCGCCGCGCAAGCCATCGGGTTTCCGCCGTAGCTGGAGGAAGCGGAGATCTTCTCGATTGCGGGAGCGAGATCCTTTGATACCGCAAGAGCGGTCACGGGGAATCCGTTGCCGAAGCCCTTGCCGAGCGTCGTGATATCAGCGGTGGTGTTCCAGTGATCCATAGCGAGTATCTTACCGGTTCTTGCCATGCAGGTGAGGACTTCATCCGCAAAGAGGAGTATGCCGCGTCTGTCGCAGAGTGCACGGAGTGCGGGAATGAAATCGGGCGACGGAACAACTGATCCGCCCCAGCCCTGAATAGGCTCGAGCACGATAGCCGCTACGTTTTTGCCGCCGCAGGATGCTTCGTTGTCGAGCATTCCTTCAAGCATCTTTATGTAAGGAGTAGAGTCCTTCATCGCCTCTTCTTCCGTACGTCCGAATACATCGCGGTACGGATTCGGTCTGGGTGCGAGGAAGAATCCGGGCGCACGGATGTGAGTATCCGCGCCGACTACTGCGAGTGAGTTTGCGCCGTAGGTCTTGCCGTGGAAATCTCTCCAGAAGCAGTAGAATTCCTGCTTGCCTGTTGCGGCTCTTGCACAGCGGAGTCCCGCTTCAACCGCGGTCGTACCCGAATCGTAAAGCTGGAAACCGCCGAACTTTCCGCCGGTAGCCTCATGTAGCTTTTCCATGAGCTCCATCTTTACCCTTGTGGTGAAGTCATGGCAGTTCATCAGGCGCTTAGCCTGCTCAGCGACAGCCTCGCTGATCTTCGGATGGCAGTGACCCAGTCCCGTAACGTAGATACCGGACGAAAAGTCGATATATGTATTGCCGTCAACGTCCGTGAGGGTGTAGCCGTGACCGGATTCAAAAACTACCGGGAACAGCCTTACCTGGCTTGAATAGCCCTTCATGTACTTTGCGGCTCTCTCGTGATACTCTTTTGAGAGCGGTCCGGGAAGCGCGGTTTTGATCACAGGCAGTGTGGCCGGATCAACATAAGCCCAGTTTTTCATAATATGTACCTCTTTTTCTTCAATATTCTTTACGTCTGCGGT
>CAZMRH010000041.1:0-3570 GCA_964568705.1 uncultured Lachnospiraceae bacterium | reverse complement strand
TCGACGGGAGAAGGACACAATTCCACCGCAAAGGCACTCAAGACTCAGCTTGAGAACCGCGGAGCGGTCGTTGCGATTGTCGATACCTATGCCTACATCAGCGAGGCACTGTCTAAACTCATCAGTCAGGGCTATCTTTTTATTTCGGGAAATGCAAAGGAAGCCTTCGGCCTCGGTTACCGCATCGGCGAAAAGCGTAATTCAAACTCAAACGAAAAGTCCGCGACAAGGCTTGCAAATCATATTTTTATCAAGAAAATAAACGAGTGCATCAAAAACTTTGAGCCGACGATCATCGTGTTCACGCATCCCTTCGTCGGCATTATCATAGATATAATGAATCAGCGCGGTATGATCCCGACCAAGGTCGTCGGTATTCTTACCGACTTTACGTTCCATCCGTACTGGGAGGAATGTCTCTACAGCGACTACGTCATCACGCCCGCACCCCAGCTTCTTTATCAGGCACTCATGAAGGGATTCACTCCCGAGCAGATAAAACCGCTCGGTATTCCGATAAACCCTAAGTTTTCGTCGTCGATACCAAAGGAGGAAGCACGGGCACGTCTTGGGCTTGACCCGGACATGCGCACGGTAATGTTCATGGGCGGAAGCATGGGGCATGGCAATCTCCGCCGTCAGGTCATGGAGCTTGACCGCCTCAACGCACCATTCGATTTTCAGATTGTCTCCGTATGCGGCAACAACGCAGCGGCAAAGGATAAGATTGATGCGCTCGAAACACGCCATCGTTTGTTGAATTTCGGCTTCACGTCTGAGGTCGACATCATCATGGACGCGTCCGATTGTCTCATCGGCAAGCCCGGCGGACTTCAGACCTCGGAAGCGCTCGCAAAGAGACTGCCGATGATAATATTTGCACCCATCCCCGGACAGGAGGAGCGCAATTCGGAATTTCTCTTAAACTGCGGCGCGGCGATGCGTCAGAGCGAGACCTGCTCAGTCTGTGAGCTTGTGTATCAGCTCTTTACGATACCCGGCAGACTTGAAACGATAAAAGCGAGCATCGAAACGCTCCGTCATCCCGATTCGGCGAAGGACGTGTGCGAATTCCTGTTTTCACTCTGCAGCAGTGACGTGCTGTCGTCAAAGCTCGGCGGCAATAAATGACGACAAAGAGACACCGGACAGTTCCGGAGAAAGAGTAAATTATGAAAAAGATACCCGTGATACTTGACACAGATATCGGCAGCGACATCGACGATACATGGGCGCTCGGACTGCTTCTCGCTTGTCCCGAGCTTGATCTTAAGCTCGTTGTGGTCAATACAGACGACACAATATACAAAGCGAAGATCGTCGCTAAATTCCTTGAGGTGACGGGCAATGCGCACATACCCGTGTCGATAGGACCCAAAACCTTGGACAACTTTTATCCGCAGAAGGCGTGGGTGGAAGGCTACGAGCTTGACTCCTACCCGGGAGGGGTAATATCGACTGAGGACATGCCGCGCGCAGTCTCCGATGTAATTCACGGTGAAGCGGAAGAGGTGACGGTCATCGCCATAGGCCCTGCCACAAGTGTTGCGGCAGCGCTTGACTTTGACCCGACGATCGCAGAGCATTCCCGACTTATCGGGCTTTTCGGCAGCATCTACCGCGGTCACGGTGACTCGGTCACTCCCTGCTCCGAGTATAATCTCCGCGTCGACATCCCCGGCGGACGCAAGGTATTCGCCGCTCCGTGGAATGTGCTGCTCATCCCGCTCGACACGTCGGCGAATCTCGTCATCGACGGCGAACGGTATCAGAAATTCCTTAATAATCAGGACAAGCCCATCCCGCGTGCAATCCTCGAAAACTTCAACGCATGGATGATATATAACAACTGCACGTACTACAAGACTCAGAGCACGATTCTCTTTGATACCGCGGCAATCTACGCGGCGATCTCGACTGATATCCTAAAAATTGAGCACTTAAATATCACCGTGCGCGACGACGGTTTCACCGTGATAGACGATAAAAACGGCGTACCGATGGACGTCGCGACCGAATGGAAGGACGTCAGCGCATTCTACGATTTCGTTATCGACCGCATCTGCGAGTGAGGGAATACGCGGCTTTTTGAAAAAAGCCTGGCAAAAACTTTTAAAAGGGTTTTTTCCCGTTATAATAATGCGTAAGTCGTCATGAAAAATCGTGTTAGCCCGATAAAATTTATTTACGAGCAAATTATCTTACTTTTCACCTTTGACTGTTAAAAAATACTTCTTTTTGGAGGACTACTTTGAAAAAAACTTCAATCATCTCACTTATGCTTGCCCTGCTGCTCATCCTTGCGGTTATTCCCGTGTCGGCCGCGGCGGCAGAACCCGTAATCATCGACTTTCATACCGCATCCTCCGTGACAAGTCACGTTTACGCGACTTCTCAGACGAACGCCGGCTTCTGTGCGGCTGAGGGTACGGCACGATTCTATTCGACCTCATTGGATGAAACTGTGTCCGCATCGGTCACGATTCCGACCGGCGGCGTGTCCGGCATGAGTTATGCGGTGCTGACATATAAAGCTCCGGCGGCGAATACCATCAAGGCAAAGATGACGCGTCTGAATTTCTCCGACACGACATCATTCACGAATGCCGCGTATTATGAATTCTCACCTATCGAGGGTTACCTCTACCACAGCGTGATAATCGACCTCGGTGCGTCAGGTGTTACAGGTACGGTAAATTATATAAACCTGCAGTATTTCATGACCGCGCGCTATCATGATATGCTGTATGTGTCATCCACAGCGTTCTTCGATGATATGTCGGCAGCCCAGTCGTATGCGGCGGACGAATGTCTGTATGCAAACGGGAGTGAATACCTTAACTCAAAGAGTGAGGACGACATATACTGTTCCTACGACCTTGATAAATACACGCAGTATTACTGGGGCGACGAGGATATCGTGTACAACGAGGCGGTGTTCCCGCTTGAGAACGAGAATGGCACTATAAATCCAGTAAGCCTGATGTACAGCGCCGACCGCATACTCTCGGTCAAGCTCGCGACCTGCCGTAAGGAGTACCGCGAGGGCATTGACTACACGATATCGGACGGCAAGCTCGTGATACTGCAAAGCGGTGCGATTCCGACAATCGACTGGAGCGACAACTACTTAAACTATGAGTATCCGAACCGCTGGTCATACAAGCTGCTCGACGGCAGCGGCTACTATCTCGCATGGGGTGAGGGTGACTTTTTCCACAGCCGTCAGCTCGTCGTGACGTATACTCATACCGATGAATGGACGGGGCCCGTACCTCAGTCCAAGGCATCGCTGCTTCCTAAAACCGCGTCAAAGCTGTCACGCGGAGATGATCTGAACATCGTTTTCTTCGGCGACAGTATCACCGGCGGCGGCAACTCGTCCAGTGAAATCGGTCAGACGCCGGGTGCGGAAACATGGTGTGAGATGACCGCAAAGCGTCTCGGCGAAATGTATGATTCAAACGTCACCTACACCATATCCTACGGCGGCGGCGCGTCAGCCGAATGGGGTAACGGTGTCGTCGGCGAAGAGGTGATCGCGCACTCGCCCGACCTTGTGTTTATCGC
>CAZMRH010000040.1:2076-13528 GCA_964568705.1 uncultured Lachnospiraceae bacterium | reverse complement strand
TTTATTACTGTAATCGTCTGTGCGTCGGAAGCCATACGTGGGAAGAAGAAAAAACTGTCGACTTTGAGCCGACCTGTACGCTTCCGGGCGAAAAATCCTACCACTGCAAATTCTGTATCGAGAGAAGTGAAGTTGAGTCAATTCCGGCGATCGGTCACGACTACAGTCAGATAACCGTGGTTGAGCCGACGTGCGTTTCATCCGGATATGAGCGTCACACCTGCATTCACTGCTGGAAAAGCCTTGACTACAATATCGTGCCGCCGACAGGTGAACATACGATAGAGATAACAAATGTTGAACCGACATGCGGTACTCAAGGGTACGAACGTCATACATGTACGGTATGCTGGCAGAGCTGGGATTACAATATTGTACCGCCGACAGGTGAGCATACATGGGATGAAGGAACTGTTATCACCGCCGGAACCTGCACGGAGGACGGTAAGACAGAGTACACCTGTATGGTGTGCGGCCAGAAGCGCGAGGAAGTAACGAAAGCACCCGGTCACGACTACAGCATCATAACGACCGTTACCGCCACATGTGTATCATCGGGCTATGAGCGGCATACATGCACACGCTGCGGAGATTGTCTTGACTACAACATAGTCCCGCCGACAGGTGAGCATACATGGGATGAAGGTACGGTGATAACTGCAGCGACCTGCACCGGTGACGGACTTACAAGATATAAGTGCGTGAACTGTGACGCGACTCGCGATGAAACAGTGACGGCGTTCGGTCACGACTACAGCATCATAACGACCGTTACCGCCACATGTGTATCATCGGGCTATGAGCGGCATACATGCACACGCTGCGGAGATTGTCTTGACTACAACATAGTCCCGCCGACAGGTGAGCATACATGGGATGAGGGCACGGTGATAACTGCAGCGACCTGCACCGGTGACGGTGTTGTCAGGTTCAAGTGTATCTATTGCGACGCGACGCGCGATGAGGTGACGACGGCACCCGGTCACGATTACACATCGGTTACCATAGACGCCACATGTACCGAGAACGGAAAAACAACATATACCTGCACCCGCTGCGGTGATTCATATGAGAAAACGATACCCATGCTCGGTCACGATTACAGCATCATAACGACTGTCACCGCGACATGCGTATCGCAGGGTTATGAGCGTCATACGTGCACCCGCTGCGGAGATTGCCTTGACTACAACATAGTCGGGCCGACCGGCATTCACACATGGGACAGCGGTACTATCCAGAAGGAAGCGACCTGTACCGATACCGGTATGATGCTGTACATTTGCGAGGTGTGCGAGACGCTGCGTGAGGAGACGATACCCGAGCTCGGTCACAATTTAAGTCAGATAAAAGTGGTCGAAGCGACGTGCGTGTCGTCCGGATATGAACGCCGCACCTGTTCACGCTGCTGGCAGAGCTTTGACTATAACATAGTACCGCCGAACGGTAAGCATACTATCAAAACAACAAAGGTGGAGCCGACGTGCGTAACAGGGGGCTATACGCGTTATACGTGCATCCACTGCTGGCAGAGCTGGGATTATGACATAGTACCGGCTACGGGAGTGCATACGATAGAGATAAAGACCGTGGCGGCGACATGCGTCTCACAGGGATACACACGCCATACCTGCACGACCTGCTGGCAGAGCTGGGATTATGACATAGTACCGGCGCTTGGTCATATGTTTTCGAAGGACTGGACGTTCGACACTCAGGCGACACCCGAGGCAGATGGCAGCCGTTCGCATCACTGCATCAGATGCGATGAGGTGACGGATGTGACGGCGGTAAAATACATAAGCCTGCGCGGTGATATCACGGGTGACGGAAACCGCAACGCGCTTGACATGCTGAAACTGAAGCTGTCGCTGTCCGGACGAATCACACTTACCGGAGTCGTATACGATACGGCAGACATAAATATTGACGGCAAGTTGAATTCACTTGACCTCATACGGCTCAAACTTATACTCAACGGCAAGCTGGTACCTGAGGACTAAACCAGATAGAATATAAAAAAACGGGTGCGTTGTCATGTGGCATCGCACCCTCATTTCGGAGTAAACTATGAAGTCAGTAATCAGAAATGTAAAGATCAATATGCCATGTCAGGACATGAACGGCGAGTCCACGCTGCCGCCGTTTGCGAAGTTCAACAAATGGCATCGCGGCGGCATGTCCTCGCTCGACTACGACAATCCGCTGTACCTCGGTTACGGTCATGTGCCGAGCGCGTTCCCTTACAGGATGCAGGATATGTACTCACGTGAACTGAAGGAGCGTGATATAAACGGCATAATTCTCGAAAACTCAAAGCTGCGCGCTCTCTTTTACCCCGATTTCGGCGGCAGGCTTGCATCGCTCATACATAAACCGACCGGGCGCGAGCTGCTTTTCTTTAATCCCGTGATACGCCCATGCAATCTTGCAGTAAGAAACGCGTGGATATCGGGTGGCATCGAGTGGAACTGTGGTGTATTCGGTCACCACATGCACACTTGCGATACAATGTTTGTAACCACCACATCGCTCGATGACGGAACGCCGGTACTCAGAATGTACGAGTACGAACGCATCCGCGGAGTCGTGTATCAGATGGACTTCTTCCTGCCGGAGGATTCGGAGCTGTTGTATGCGAGAATGAGGATAACGAATCCGAACACCGAGGTCACGCCGATCTACTGGTGGAGTAATACCGCCGCACCCGAGGTGGAGGGCAGCCGCATCATCGTTAATGCCGACGCCGCGTTTGTCGCCGATAACAATACAAGCCTTATCGACATCCGCACTCATCAGGGTGTCGACTGCACGTATCCGACGAACGTCCCCGCTTCGATGGATTTCTTCTATAACGTGCCGACACGTGCGAGAAAGTTCGAATGTGAGGTGGACAAATACGGTTTCGGACTTGTGCAGACCTCGACCTCGCGCCTTATCGGACGCAAGCTGTTCGTATGGGGACAGAGCGCGGGCGGTGACAGGTGGCAGGAATACCTGACAGAGGACGGTTCTGACGCACGCTACGTCGAAATGCAGGCAGGACTCGCAAGAACGCAGTACGAGAGTATACCGATGCCGCCGAGAAGTGCGTGGGAATGGCTTGAGGCATACGGCGCCATACAGACAGATCCGAAGATTGCACACGGCGAGTGGAGCACGGCAAAGGGTCACGCGTCGGCGGTGCTTGATACAATGATAGAGGAAGCGGTACTTGAGGATATGCTTGAGGCGACACACATGATGGCGACTTCTCCTGCGTCCGGGAAGCTTGAATTTTACGGCAGCGGATGGGGTGCGCTTGAGAACATGCGCCGGCAGAAGAACGGTATCGAGCAGATATGCCCGTACCTTGACTTCGGTGATACCGGATATGAGCAGTCCGACTGGGTGTCGCTTATGAACGACAGCGTAATCCCGGAGCATCGGACAGACGAGGTGCCGCCGTCATTCATGCTACAGCGCGAATGGGTAAACATGCTTGCGTCGTACTGTGCGGATCACTGTGATAAGCCATATGCACTCATGCAGCTCGGCATGTCATACTTCGGCATGGGTGAGACTGAGCGGGCGAGAGAATGCTTCGACAAATCGCTTGCATGCGGACAGTCGCCGTGGGCGGTGTACGGACTTGCAAGCGTGGCAAGGGAATACGGCGATAAAATAACCTGTGCCGAGCTTTGCGTGAGAGCATCGGAGATGCGTCCGGACGATCTGTCATTTGCCAAGGAGACGATAGAGATGCTTGTCACGGCGGAACAATACGCGGCAGCGATCGCATTCTCGGAGAAGGTGCCGGAGCATATTCGCACGAACGGCCGCTTCAAGGTATACGTGACCATGTCGCATATAAAGCTCGGACATATTGAGGAAGCGCAGTCGGTACTATACGAGGGCGGCGGACTTATTCTGCCTGACATACGCGAAGGTGAGCTTATCATTACTGAAATGTATCTGCAAATCGAGGAGCTTAAGGCTAAGCGTGACGGTGTGCCGTTTGACAGAGATACGGTCGAGGTGCCGGCGATATTCGATTATCGTTCGTGCGAGAACCGCAAGAAAAATGTAAAGAACGCGAACGTGCTGCAATAACAGCGTAAATAATAACACTACATACAAAACGAAAGTAAAAAACAAGACAGACCCGAAGGTCTGCCTTGTTTTTATAATTGCTTTTATTACCTAAGAGATGTCTGGGCAGACTTACCTGAAAGTACGAGCTTGAGCTTCAGAAGGTCAAGAGAGTTTATTTTGGTATCTGCGTTCAGATCAGCAGCAACTTCGGCTTTTGTGGGAAGAATTGTCTTACCGGAAAGTCTGAGTTTAAGCTTCAGAAGGTCAAGAGAATTGACTTTTGCATCGCTTGTTGTATCGCCGATCATGATTGAATCAGAAGTAATCGTTACAGGTTCAGCGGGCATTGTGAATGCGTTGGATGCGATTGTAACCGTACCTGCGGTTACTGTCCATGCACAGAAACGTCTGCCGCCTGCTATTGTACCTGCAGCTACTGTCGGTACTGTAAGTGTAACAGTATCGCCTGCGGAGTACTGACCGATCTCAACGCCGTCTACTGTTACTGCGAATGTTGACGGAGCGTCGGGAGCGAGGTAAGAGGATGAACCGAGTGTCATGTTTTTGCAGTAGCCTAGCATATTGTAAACACGAGTAATTGACCAGGCTGACTTGCTTGTATCTTTCGTCTTGAATTCGGGATTCCATGCACTGAGCACAACGTCTCCGTCATATGTTATAACATATGTGAGAGCGTTTGCATCATACATGAAGCCGTATCTGTGGTACTCGTTCATCGGAATGGTAACTTCATCGGACTGAGCGACGACAGTTCTGTCTTCGACAGGAACCGATATGTTGATACCGGGAGTCTTCATGATGATGAAGCGACCAACGTTCGGAGCGGTTGCAGCATCTGTCGGGAAGAAGCCTGCGTAGAACGAGAGTCCGTCAAAACCGCCAAACCAGTTAGCAACTGCCGAGTAATATGTTGAGTTGACAGTCGGGTCACAGCCTGTCATATTGTAATCGAACTGGAGTGAGTAGTTCTGATCGTCGATCGTGTCGCACTGGTAATATGTATAACCCTGAGACCAGTCTAAAACGGACTCACCGTTGTACTGGATGAGGTTACTCCTCTGCAGCCCGGTTTCGGGATCAAATACAGGCAAACTATTTTCGTCAACCATAAGGTAGAACCATGTTGAGAAGTAACCTGCAAGCAGTTCTTCCTTTGTACCGTTTACGCCGAATTCGTCAATCAGCTTGCGCTCTGTTGCGGGAATAGCGATTGTCTGGGTATCGCCGCATACCGAGCAGGTTCCAATGACCTGACCTGCTGTAGCAGCAGTCGGGAGAATGGTGTCGTGGAAATAATACTTGTGACCTGCAGCAAATCCGTATTCATAGCCGCATACTGTGCAGACGTAGCCGTGTGAGCAGTCAGGAGCTGAGAACGAAGGATGTGTGCAGACAGAAGAATCATTCCAGTTTACATCGCTGAGGATAAGGGAGTTGGAACCGCCGCAGGTATCTGCCCATCTATCCATCTGGTAGCCGGTTATACCAGAGCCCCATGCAAGGTATGAGTTGAAGCCTGTGCCGCCTGTGCCGCCTGAGAACAAAACTGCGGAGATACCGAATTCAGCACCTGCCTCAATTGCGATCTGACGACCTCTTACTTCGTTGACACCGTCATCGCATGAGCCGTCAATATAAGCCCACGGAATAGCGACTTCGTATGTAGTCTCAGTATTCTTTCTGTTGTCGGCTGTGGGCTTTCTTACGGGACGTACTGTGCAGTAGCAAGTGCCGTAGGTGTTTTCCTCAATAGAGGTCATGCCCCATGATTCGTAAACGATCTCTTCCACCTGAAGTCCGGTTTCCTCATCAATAATAGGGTTGCCCAAAGTGTCAACCATTTTAGTAAGTGTGCCGTCATAACGGAGAGCCATATCGTATGCTTCTGAGTAGCCACCGCCAGCGGTCGTGTAACCGAATCCGAAGTTACCCATTGAACCGTATGTTTCCCTGAAGGTTTCACGAACACAGCCGAGCCACGGCCACGGGTTGATTCTGGGGTCATATTCGCCGCCGTCTACTACGGAGTTAGGTCCCTGCCAGTCAATTCTGACCTGGAGGCTGTCGCCGTCCCATATGGATTCGCCGCCTACTGTGTTCAGCGGGCCGTCGGGATCTGTAACGAGAGCTGCTATGTAGAGGTAATCCTCATCCCAGCGATACCATGACTGGTAGTTCATGCCTTTGCCTGAATACTGGTTGGAGGGCTCACCTGCCGCAACAGAGTTGTGAAAGAAGGTGTTCTCGGCGCTTGCAACCTCGCTGCCGATGGTAGCTGCATTGTCGGAGGAGAGATTAAGTGTGGGTGTACCCCACTCGCCTTCGCTGATGATACCATCGAGTGTGATAACGCTTGCGCTCGGATTTGTTTTTGTCGTGGGAAGTGCAACGGATTCACCTACTGTGAATGATCCGATAGCTCCTACGACCTCGACCCACTGAGCAGTACCATCATAATAGAGGGCATTGGCGGAAGTGTTCTTGCCGCTTAGTGTAGGTGTGTAGTTCGTAGCTTGAGCTGCGGGTACTGTGAAGCAGCACATAGCAGCAAGCATGGAAACCACCATGAGAAGAGAGATAGCTTTCTTCATGAAATAAAGCCTCCTTATAAAAATAAGAATGTTGTGTTGCCGCCCGTTACGGCATTTACACAAGCAGACCGACCAAACAAGCCCTGATCGGAGAACGTGCGTATCTGCTGTTGCACCGATTTTTATTATCGTTGCAAAAGGGCAGTAATCTACACAATCATTATATCACAACGATTAAAAAAATTCAATGTTTGAGAGGGCTAAAGAACAAAACTGTGATTATGTTAGAAACTGATTTATAAACTTTATACAATATGCCCAAACAAATCAGCTGATATAAAATAAATTATCAAAATTAACAAATATAGTGTTAATAAAAAATTAATAAAGTACAACATATACAATAACAATGTTGCACGGGCCAACTGAGGTCATTCATCCGACTTGCCACTGGCTTCCTTGCTTTCCTCCTCAGGTTTGCCGACGAGATGATCACGGATTTCCTTGAGGATATCAAGCTCGGTTTCGGGGTTTTTTTCTTCCTCTTTTTCGGCATCGTTCTTATGCATGATAGCATCCGCCCTTGTCTTTGCGGCAAGGAATACTCTGAGAACGAGGAAAATAGAGAATGAGATGAGCAGGAAGTCGATTATCGACTGTACAAACGCACCGTATCCGAGCGTGACGGCAGGTGTGATTACTGCACCGGACTCATCGGTGACGGTAGGCGCAAGCTCAAATGACAGGGCGGAGATGTTCACGCCGCCGGTGATTCTGCCGATAAGAGGCATTATAATGCTGCTAACGAGACTGTTCACAATTTCCTTGAACGCGCCGCCGACGACTACAGCGACCGCGAGGTCAACGACATTGCCCTTGGCGATAAACGCCTTGAATTCGTTGAAGAATTTTTTCATTATTATATATTCTCCTAAATAAAAAT
Source organism: uncultured Lachnospiraceae bacterium (assembly GCA_964568705.1). Lineage (GTDB taxonomy): Bacteria > Bacillota > Clostridia > Oscillospirales > CAG-272 > CAZMRH01. Next base: position 5,959 of record CAZMRH010000040.1, on the reverse strand, counting down.
ATATGTGTTTTAAGCGTAGATGTGCGGGTGATGCATGTTCTTTATGCTTTTATCTGCGACAGTACTTCGCCGACATTTCCATGGATTACGAGATCGGCATTTCCGTCGAGCGATGTTTCATCGCGGTTGATGAGCACGATGTAACGCCCGCGGAAGTAGCGGATGAGTCCGGCGGCGGGATAGACGGACAATGATGTTCCTGCGACGATGAGTGTATCTGCCTCGCTGAGACTCGCGGCGGCTTCACCCAGCACCTCGGATTTGAGACTTTCGCCGTACAGTACGACATCGGGTTTGATGACTGCGCCGCAGGCGCAGTACGGTATTCCGTCAGTGGCTCTGACGTAGTCGACACCTGCGGATTTGCCGCACTTTACGCAGTGATTGCGGAGGACGGAGCCGTGCAGTTCGATGACATGGTCGCTTCCGGCAGCCTGATGCAGACCGTCGATATTCTGGGTGATGACAGCGGAAAGCTTGCCGCACCTCTCAAGCTCCGACAGCTTGATGTGTGCCTGATTCGGCTTTACGCCGGATATAAGCAGCTTATCGCGGTAGTAGCGGTAGAAGTCGGCTGTGTGCGAGAAAAAGTATTCATGTGACAGGATTTCCTCCGCGGGAATGTCGGATTTCTGCGAATACAGTCCGTCGGGTGAGCGGAAATCGGGCACTCCGCTTTCGGTCGATACTCCCGCGCCTCCGAAGAAAACCGTGCAGCGGCTCTCGTCGATTATTCGCTGAAGCTCGTCTGTTTGTTCTTTTGTTACCATGATAAACCTCCTTTATATTGTATAATACGGCGACCGATATCGCACGTCAGCCCTGATTTAATTTGAACACATCAGCCACCTCGCTTATGGTGATGTAGGCGGTCGGATCGACTGAGTGAACGATATCCATCGCACCGCCGAAGCGTATCGCAAGGCCGCTGCCGAGTCCTGATATTGTCCCGCCGAACAGGGCACAGAGCAGTAAATCAGAGCCCGCGAGCGGTGATGCGATGCTTACATCTACCGGCAGTACGTCGGTGATAAGCCACGCGCCTAGTAAGTATACCGCGACGGTGAAAATTGCATATACCGTAAAATTAACCCCCTGCTTTTTCAGTCCGTATAGGAAAAGCGGGATGTTCAGTATCAGAAGAAACAGGGACAGACTCATCCATTCGGGTGTAATTTGCGCGAGTAGCATTGAAGTGCCGGAAATACCGCTGTTGTAAAGCCTTAAGGGAGCGAGAAAAATAGTAACTCCGACAGAGTTTATAAGTCCTGCCGCGCTCAGAAGCAGAAAGCTCACAGGACTGAGCTTTTTCAGTTCATCCTTCAGTTTTTCGGCTTGCATCCCAAAATCCTGTTTACAAATATTATGGTTTCATAATGTACCGCCACTGACGGTCGCGGTCGCACCGGTCGGCATAGTCGATACCGACGCGCTTATCCGTGGTGTATTCCGGAGTCATGCCATCGTCCTCAAGCCATAACTCATCCGATATGCAGAGGTCGGTACCGTTGAGTGTGCGGTCGATGCCGAATAGCTTTGTCACACGTCCGGGGCCTGCCGCACCCTCAATCCCGCGTATCAACACAGCCTCGGGATGGCCCTCGTCGCCCGTGACCACGTTCAGCAGGGAATGTATTCCGTAGCAGAGGTAGATGTACGCCATGCCGCCGGCTTCGTAAAGAATCTGTGTACGCGGAGTTTTACCGCGGTGTGCGTGACAGGCGGTGTCTTCCTCGCCGAAGTAGCATTCGGTTTCGGTGATCCTGCGGCGAATGATTTTGCCGCCGCATTTACGGCACAGGAGCTTGCCGATAAGGCGCGGCGCGAGAGTGACGGCGCTGTCGGAATAAAAATTGCGGTCAAGGCGTGACGGCTTGCTCATGCTGATACCTCGCTTATCTTTACTAATTATATATTATCATATTATTTTTGATTCTTCAATAGTGGCATGTAAATTATGTAGCATGCGCGGTGATTTTAAAAATACGCAGCTGAATTTTATCGAATAGTATTGAATTTGCGTAAGTGCGGCAATATAATAATGTAGAAAACTGCGGAATTTTTGAAGGAGCGGATTATGGCAAACACTGCAATTGTAACGGGCGCGTCGTCCGGAATGGGACGTGCAATCGCCGAGAGAATAATAAAATCGGAAAAATTCGACGAGGTGTGGGTAATTGCAAGGCGTGAGGAGCGTCTTCATGAGCTTATCAAACTGTCGAAAAAGACAAAGGTTCGCCGGTACCGCTCGATCTCAATAATGCGGCAGCTCTCGGCCGCTTTGACGAATTTATAAATGCGGAAAAGCCGTCTGTCGGGATGCTTGTCAACTGTGCGGGCTTCGGCAAATTCGGAAAATATGACGAGATCTCGCGCGAAAGCAGTACGGCGATGATAGATCTCAATTGTAAGGCACTTGTCTATATGACTGTAACGGTGCTTCCGTTCATGCCGGACGGCGCAAATATTGTAAATCTCGATTCGCTTTCGGCATTTCAGCCCGTGCCGTATCTGAATGTATACGGAGCGACTAAGGCATTTGTCTTAAGTTATTCGCGTGCACTTGCGGCAGAGCTTCGCGAGAGGGATATCAAGGTACTCGCCGTATGTCCGGGGTGGGTGAGAACGGAATTTTTTAATGACTGCGGAAACGAGAAAAATCACGCAGTCACTTACTTCAACAAGTGGTTTACGGCTGACGAGGTCGCAGATGCCGCGATGAAAGCGGTCGGAAAGAACAGCGTGATCGTACCGAGTCTGACAAATAAATTACAGGTGCTGTTTGTGAAGCTGATGCCAGCGAAGTTTGTCGTGTGGTTATGGATGAAGCAGCAGAAGCATTGGTAATATGCAATAGCATAACATAGTTATACAGACGCATAAGATAAGCGACGCTGCAAACTAATCCGCATAAAACTGCATCGGTGATAAAATACGCGAATTTTGCCGGCCAATGAGATTATTTTTTGCCCCACCTATTGACAACATTTTTTGTTTATGATATAATCTATTCGTTGTCGGGAATCCGGCACGATCTGGGTGTGGCGCAGTTGGTAGCGCGCTACCTTGGGGTGGTAGAGGCCGCTGGTTCAAGTCCAGTCACTCAGACCAAAAAACGACTTGTTTCGACAAGTCGTTTTTTAAACTAAAGCCGTCCATTGGAGCAGGCTAAATCAAGACTCGGAGAAAATAATGTCTACACTCATAATCATTCGCGGAAACTCGGGAAGCGGCAAGTCCAGCGCGGCAAAAGCACTTCAGAGAAAGCTCGGCCACAATACGCTCGTTATCTCACAGGATACGGTCAAGCGCGAGATGCTGTGGTCACATGACGGAAAAGATACTTCGGCACTGCCTCTTCTGATAACACTTCTGAATTACGGAAGGGAAAACTGCCGCTATGTTATTCTTGAAGGAATACTGAACGCGGACTGGTATAAGCCGCTGTATGAAGCGGCGTCGGAAACCTTCGGAAAGAGGATATTCGCGTATTACTATGATCTTCCGTTCGAGGAAACGCTGAGACGGCATCAGACCAAGGATAAACGCTTCGAGTTCGGAGAAACGGAAATGCGCCGCTGGTGGAACGAGAAGGATTACATCGGAATGATCCCGGAGCATATTTTCAAAAGTGATATATCCCTTGATGATGCAGTGGATACCATCTTACGGGACATAACGGATGCCGATATACAAAACGCTGCCGCACTGCTTACTGACGGCGGGTACACCTGCGTGCTCTGCCTCAGCGACACTGTGTACACAAGCGTCGACCGCGGGGTGAAGCCGCTCTTTGACCTTCTTGATAAAGGTACCGACCTGCGCGGATTTTCATCGGCTGATAAAGTGGTTTTACCGGTACCAGACAAGCCGAAGAATAGCG
>CAZMRH010000040.1:0-2066 GCA_964568705.1 uncultured Lachnospiraceae bacterium | reverse complement strand
TGTACGTAACCGCCGGAGTAGTGCGCGTTCATGCTCAGGTGATGAGCGAAGCCGCATCAACCGTATTTGAAAAATACGGTGTAAGCGCGACATGCGACACGAAGGTCCCCGAGATACGCAACCGCGCAGGAAATGGCAGATGTCCGATGGAGAGCGCGGTATGGGAAATAAGCGAGCCGGATGAGGCATTTCCGGCGATAAAGGCAAAGCTTTGGGAATTGTCACATTAACGCCGCATGCACTTGAAAATTTTGAGCTTATGTGATACAATATACTTCAATATTTGAAAAATAACATCGGAGGTACGCAAGCATGAATGAGAAAACAATCTGGAAGGACAGAAAAAGAACGCTGTTCGGTCTGCCTTGGTCATTTACCAGATACACATTGACGGAAACAAAGCTGCTCATCGACACAGGCTTCTTCAACAGAAACGAAGAAGAAGTCCGCCTGTACCGCATTCTCGATGTCACGCTGAACCGCACCTTCGGACAGCGCCTGTTCGGACTCGGCACTGTTCATTGCAATTCGGCGGACAAGACTACTCCCGTGTTTGATATAACCAGAGTGAAGAAGCCGAAGGAAGTCAAGAATCTCCTCTCGGATCTTGTTGAGGAGGAGCGCCAGCGCAGACGCGTCGGTATGCGCGAATTCGTCGGCGATGACGCGGACGCGGACGGTGACGGCATCGACGATGACGACGAAAACAGCGACAACTGAAAAGGGAACTTACACAAGGGAAACTCCGATTGACAAAATAAATTAAATTGATCTCCGTATTAGTACAAATTTGTAAGTATACATAAACACAAAGGACGGTGCGTCCCGATTTTATCGGGCTGCGCCGTCCTTTTCATTAAAAAAGATATCTGCTTAAATAAAAATTAAATATATCACGAATCATACTAAAAGCGTGCAAAGCTCCGTTATATACAGAGCTCTGCATGCTTTTTTTATAACGCAGCTCAGTGAGCCGTTACCGGAATGACCGTCACGCCGCCGCGCTTCTCGCATGCTTCTGCGACCTCATTCCTGTCCGAATACACTCTCGTTTCGTTTTTGCCGTCAAAAATCACCGATACACGCTTTGTGTACAGACGGTTACCGGAAAGCTCCTCAATTTCAAGGCTTGCATGATATTTGTCAAGCATCTCGTATATTGTGGTCAGACCAATGCCGCTTCCGCCTGAATCCTTATGTGTCGTGTACCGCTTCTTTCCCATGTGAACGAACACACTCGAGTCGAACGGCGCACCGCTGTCGAATACATCAAGACAATATGACGTGTCTCTCATTCCGATGATAAGCAGAATGTTTCTTGTCTGAGACTTGTCTTCGGCTATGATCGCATTTTCGGTCAAGTCGGCGATTAGCGTGTTCAGGTCGTTTCCCGACGTAATCGTCTCAACCATGTATTTCACGTCACCTGTGACCGACGCTTCAACACTTACACCCTTGTTAAAGGCTTTAACGAACAGATAGCTGATGGTCATATCGGTGGAGAGCACGTTGGTTTTGGTAATACTTCTTGAGCGCAGATCGTCGGGATCGTTGAGAATCACATCGCGTTCCTTTGAATACTTATCGATCTCACTGAGCAGGTCGGTGCTTTTCTCGCCGCCGTATTCCGTGCAAAGCTCTCTTGCGGCAAGCTCTATTGCGGAGATGAGCTTGTTGTCCTTGTGGATGAGACTTGACAGCCTTTTGTTTTCCTCACTCAGTTCTCTCACAGTATGTTCAAGAACATCTATCGTGCGTGTATTGGACCTCCGGATATAAGTATTCGCAATGTTCTTCTTCCACCACATATACATGATGACTCCGAAGATCATTATAAAAAATATAACAAAAAATCCGAGTTGGTAATCGTCTTTTTCAATATAGACAAAGGACAGCGCCATAAGTACAAAGAGGCTAATAAGCAAACTGAGCTGGTCGGAAAAGTTTTTTTCGATCTGGGAGAATCCGTTTTTGAACCGTTTAATTTTAAAGAACATTACTGAAAGTATAAGTTGAAATAAACCGACAGATACACTGGTCAGCAAGTGCGACATCTCCTCCGTTAT
>CAZMRH010000039.1:1208-13604 GCA_964568705.1 uncultured Lachnospiraceae bacterium | reverse complement strand
GGTCCGAACAAGTCGCCGACTACCTTAGTTACGCCGAGACCTTTTTCGGCAAAAAGTGAGGCCCACTGTGCCATCGACTGCTCCGACGCGCCGGAACATATCATCATAAGTATTGCCAGCAGAAATACAGGGTTTCTGATGAGTGACGACAACCCCACACCGTCATCCGGTGTTCCGTTCTCAATTATCGGTACGCGGAAAAAGCCGACTATGTTGTATATCGGAAGAATTGCCCACAGTATGGGAAGCACGAACCAAAGCTCGCTACCGATCAGCCCAAGCATAACGGTTGACAGTGCAATTACCGCGACCTGCCCCCATGAGTAGAACGAATGGAGTATGCTCATTGAAGCGCTGCCATCGGACATCGGAAGTGCGTCCGATATCGGGCTGATTATGACTTCGATAAGCCCGCCGCCGACCGAATATGTAAGGCAGGCGATAAGTATTCCCGTCTCCGGCATCATCACACGCGGAAGTATGCCGAGCATGATAAGTCCTAGAGCGGACGCCGCCTGTGAGAGTATCGCCGTAAGCCTGTAGCCGAGCCGCCTCACGAACCATATCGCCGCAATGTCGATGACAAGCTGGATGATGAACGTCAACAGCACAAGCGTGGCGATAAAGGAATATGATACGCCGAAGTCAGTCTGAAAGATGACGAAAAACAGCGGCGCGAGGTTGACGACTATCGCCTGCGTGACGTAGCCGGAGCAGCAGGCAGCAAGTGTTGAGTTATACGTTGGTTTTCTCATTCAGCAGGACAAACCTCACGCATAAATAAGCTGGATTATAAGTGCAAACGCGCTTCCGAGCACCATCAGTCCGACAAGAATGAGCGCAAGCAGGCTGAAAAGCGCACGGCGGCGCTGTTCTTTTGATTTCTTAAGTTTCATAATAACCTCACATCAGTCGGTGATTTTAAGCTGCATTTCGTCAATGTCCGCAGCGGCAGAAACGCCTGTTGCGGGAATCTTTATCTTACGGCACTTTCCGGCGTTCGCGTATCTGTTTATCATATCGCCTGCGACAGCACGGACTACCTGTTGATTGCGCTTCTGAGTGAACAGTATCACGCCGGACGCTGTGCGCGTGGTCTTGACGGGGATGAGCGACGACTTGAGAAGTATGCCGCGATCCATGTTGTTGAGAATGAATATGTCAAACGGCTCAGTCTCGTAGAACGCGGCTACAACGGGAGAAGCCGATGAGAACGCGCCGGTCAGACGCTTGCGGTTGCCCTTCGTCTCGTACGCCGACATCGGTATCCTTACACCCTTGCCGTTTTCGAAGATGAATACGGCATTATGTGACGGGACGTAGGAATCAAGCGCTTTCATCATTATCGGGCGCTCATTCTCCTCAAAGCCGAGGACTGACGGCAGAAAGTCGCCGAGCGCGGACGCCTTTGTGGTGTCGAAATCGTCGATCTTCGCTCTGTACGCACGCGCCTTGTCGGAAAATACAATGATGTCCATGCGGTTTTCCGTATCCTCGCTGCATATTATTTCGTCGCCGTCCTTGAGACGCTGCTCATCGTTGCCGCGAAGTGACTGATGCGTGATCTTCTTGAAATATCCCTCACGCGTAAGTATTATGCGGACGTTGTAGTTTTCAACAGTATCAGGTTCCTCAATTTCGGTAATTTCGGACGCGCTGAGTATCACGGTCTTTCTCGGCTTGCCGTATTTCTTCTTGATTTCGGTAAGCTGGGATGCGATGAGTGACTTCATCTTCAGCTCGTCGCCGATAGTCTCCTCAAGGTCGAGTATCGCTTTCTGTAAATCCTCGATCTCATGGATGCGTTCGATAATGTACTCGCGATTGAGATGACGCAGTTTAATTTCGGCGATGTACTCAGCCTGAATCTCGTCGATACCGAAGCCGTCCATCAGTCGGCTGACAACGTCCGCTTCCTTCTCGGTCTCGCGGACAATCTTTATCGCCTTGTCGATGTCAAGAAGTATTTTTCCGAGCGCGCGCAGCAGATGCAGCTTGTCGCGCTTCTTTGCGAGATCAAACGTCAGCTCGCGCTTTATGCAGCCGAGACGGAAGGTTATCCATTCGCGCAGTATGTCGACCACTCCGAGCGTGACGGGCGCGTTGTTTACAAGTATGTTGAAGTTGCAGCTGAAGTCGTCCTCAAGTGTTGTCTGACGGAACAGCTTCGCCATAAGTGAGTCGGGTTCGGTGCCGCGGCGCAGGTCAAGCGTGATCTTGAAGCCGTTCAAATCTATTTCATCGCGTATGTCGGTGATCTCACGCAGCTTGCCTTCCTTGAGCATGTCGGTGATTTTTTTGATTATCGCTTCGCTTGAGGTGCAGTACGGTATCTGCGTGATCTCAATGCAGTTGTTGTCGCGGTCATACTGATACTTCGCACGAAGTCTGAAGCTGCCTGCACCTGTTTCGTAGATTTTGAGAAGCTGCTCGCGGTCGTACAGCAGATACGCGCCACCGGAAAAGTCGGGCGCTTTGATGTAGTCGAGCATCTTGTCGGCGGTGATCTTCGGATTTTTGATAAGCGCGATAGTTCCGTCGCAAAGTTCGGCTAAATTGAAGGAGCATATGTTTGATGCCATACCGACTGCGATACCGATGTTGGGGGAGAGAAGTATGTTCGGAAATGTGGTCGGGAGCAGCGTGGGCTCGGGCATGGTGTTGTCGTAGTTCGGAACGAAGTCGACGGCGTTTTTGTCGATGCCTGAGAATATTTCGGCGCAGAACGGGTCGAGCTTCACCTCGGTATAGCGCGACGCGGCATACGCCATATCTCGGCTGTACTGCTTGCCGAAGCTGCCCTTTGAATCGACGAACGGATGAAGAAGCGCCTCGTTGCCGCGTGTCAGACGGACCATTGTCTCGTATATCGACGAATCACCGTGCGGATTTAGCCGCATTGTCTGACCGACGACGTTCGCACTTTTCGTCCGCGGACCGGTGAGAAGCCCCATTTTGTACATCGTGTAAAGAAGCTTTCGGTGCGATGGCTTGAAGCCGTCGATCTCGGGTATCGCACGCGAGACGATAACGGTCATCACATACGGCATGTAGTTTGTTTCAATAGTGTCGGTGATAGGCTGATCGACGATAGCCGCCGGCGGCATATTACTGTCGGTCATGCGTGATGTTTCTTTTTTCTTTCTCGGCATTTTTCAGTATTTTCCTCTCGGTATGTCGTTTTTGTTGAGTGACAGCGAAAAATTCCGTCAGTAGGATTATGGCTTGATGATTCTGCAGGCCGCGGAGCGGATGAGCCTGTTATAAAGCGCAAGTGATTTGCCGGAAGTTGAGGGAAGCTGTACCCATACTTTATCGGCTTTCTCCTCATCGGCACGGCGGAGCAGGTAAAACAGATGCTTTAAGTATTCGTCCTCGTCGCCGACCGCACCGTATATCAGCTTTACCGGCGCATATATCAGCCGAGCATCCTCTTCTGCACATATGACTGCGACTTTGCCGTCACTGTGAGAATTTACGAAATCAATGAACTCGCCGCGCCCGGTATCGACAAGCACCACATCGGCTATCGGTGCGTAATGCTTGTACTTCATTCCCGGCGACTGCGGCTTGTCACCTGCAAGTGCAGGATTTGTCACGGCATCGGATACGGTGACACTGTCGCATACCTCAAGTAGCATCTCACGTGTCACGGCACCGGGACGAAGAATAACTGCCGACGTACCGTCAAGGCTTATCACAGTCGATTCTACGCCTATATCGCACGCGCCTCCGTCAAGAATCATGTCGATTTTGCCGTCCATATCTGCAAGGACATGCGCGGCTGTGGTAGGGGAGGGTGCGCCGCTTTTATTTGCGCTCGGTGCGGCAATTGGTACACCTGCCGCGTCGATAAGCGCACGCGCGTACACATTTGACGGGCATCTCACCGCGACACTGTCAAGTCCGCCCGTGGTGGTATCGGGCATGCAGTCGCGTTTCGGTAGTATAACGGTTATCGCACCGGGCATAAACCGGCGCGCAATACTGTAGTAAACGTCATTTACATATGCGAACTTTTCAGCATCATCAGGGCTTGTCACATGAACTATAAGCGGATTGTCCGACGGTCTGCCTTTTGCGGCGAATATTTTCTTTGACGCGTCCGTGTCGTATGCGTTGCCGCCGAGACCGTAGACAGTTTCGGTAGGGAAGGCGACAAGACCGCCGCAGCGGATTATTTCACCCGCGTGTGCGAATATCTCGGCATCATGCGCAACGCCGAGCACATGGTATTCAGTTTTCATCGTCCGCACCGCCCTTCAGCCTTTCGGCGGCTTCAGCAGTTGCGAGCGCGTCAATCATTTCGTCAAGCTCGCCGTTAAGAAACGCTTCAAGTGAATGAACCGTAAGCCCGATGCGGTGATCGGTGACGCGGCTCTGCGAATAGTTATATGTGCGGATTCGCTCGCTTCGGTCACCCGTGCCGACCTGTGAGCGCCTTGCCGACGCTATCTTTTCGTTCTGCTCACGGAGCTTGATATCATACAGCTTCGTCTTAAGAAGCTTCATCGCCTTGTCCTTGTTTTTGAACTGGCTGCGCTCCTCCTGACACTCAACGACGATACCGCTCGGCTTGTGAGTGATGCGAACCGCCGATTCCGTCTTGTTGATGTGCTGACCGCCCGCACCGCTGCTTTTGCAGCTTTCTACGGTAATGTCGGCAGGGTTTATCTCTATTTCAACGTCGTCCGCTTCGGGCAGAACCGCAACAGTTGCAGTGGATGTGTGGATGCGTCCTGAAGATTCTGTCTCGGGAACACGCTGAACGCGGTGAACTCCGCTCTCGAACTTGAAGCGTGAGTACGCGCCGTCACCGTTTACCGTGAACGTGATCTCGCGGAAGCCGCCGAGCCCCGTCTCATTTGCGCTGACAAGCTCGGTCTTGAAGCGTTTCGTCTCCGCGTACATCGTGTACATGCGATAGAGAACACCTGCGAACAGCGCCGCCTCATCACCGCCCGCACCCGCGCGAATTTCAACGACGACACTGCGTTCATCAAGCGGATCACGGGGCAATAGCAGCGCTTTCAGCTCATTTTCGATTACCGTCAGACGATCTTTTCCGTCGCGGTATTCGTCGAGCGCAAGCGCATGAAGCTCCGAGTCACTTTCCGATTCCATCATTTCGCGCGCTTCGTCGATTGATGATACGCACGCCTTGTATTCGCGGAACTTTTCAACCACTGGCTGAAGTGAGCTGTATTCCTTCATCAGCTTCTTGTAAAGCTCGATGTCAGCCATGACCTCGCCGTTTGCAAGTTCCGATTCTATTTTTCTATACCGTTCTTCGGTTTGGCTTAATTTGTTTATCATTTGATACTCCGGTCAGAGTAGATTGCTTTATCTATAAAAAGATGAAAACGCTTTGTGAGCCGAGTACAGGTCAGCCTTTGATATGACTTCGAAGGGCGCGTGCATCGACAGTACCGGTACGCCGATATCGACTGTGTCGATGTTGTGATTTGAGATATACATTGCTACTGTCCCGCCGCCGCCGACATCTACCTTACCAAGCTCGGCAGTCTGCCACATAACGGATGCTTTGTCAAACATAGAGCGTATGAACGCGACATACTCCGCGCTCGCGTCATTCGTGCTGTACTTGCCGCCGGAGCCCGTGTATTTCGACATCGCGACACCGCATGAGAGCATTGCACAGTTGTTCTTTTCGTATACGTCGGGGTAATTCGGGTCGAACGCGGCGTTAACATCAGCCGAGAGGCACTTTGAGTTCGATCTTACAAGTCCGCGGTTGCCGTGGAGCTTGTCCGCAAGCTCGTCGATAATGTCACACATCAGGCTTGATTTCATGCCTGTAGGGCCTTCGCTGCCGATTTCTTCTTTATCGGCGAGTATACACATGATTGTGTGAGTCGGTGTGACATTTTCAAGAAGCGCGGTAAGCGCGGGATAAGCGCACACTCTGTCGTCGTGGCCGTACGAGCCGACGAGCCAGCGATCAAAACCTACATCGCAAGCCTTAGCTGCGGGAGTAGCGCAAAGTTCGGCACTCATGAAGTCCGATTCGCAGATTCCGTACTTTTCGTTGAGTATGGAGAGCAGATTGAGCTTGACGCTCTCGGAAACATCTGCGGGCTTGCCGTTATCCATGTAGGGTGACGTGCCGATGATGATGTTGAATGCTTCACCGACGAACGCTTCGGCAAGCGGCTTCTTGTTCTGTTCCTTTGCGAGATGCGGAAGAAGATCGGATACGCAGAATACGGGATCGCCGTCGTCCTCACCGATCACGATGTCAACGCTTTCGCCGTTTTTCTTGACGATCACGCCGTGAAGCGACAGGGGAAGCGCCGTCCACTGATGCTTGCGGATGCCGCCGTAGTAGTGTGTTTTAAAGTAGCCGACACCGTTGTCCTCGAACATTGGGTGCTGCTTCAGGTCAAGGCGCGGCGAGTCGATATGCGCAGCAGAGATCCTGACGCCGCAGTCGATCGGCTCGCTGCCCGCGATGAATGCGACAAGACTCTTGCCGCGGTTGTTGAAATAGAATTTATCGCCGGACTTTACCGGCATGCCGATTTCATACGGCTTGAATCCCGCGTCACCGAGCAACTGCACCGCATATTTCACGGCTTCGCGTTCCGTCTTGCAGGAGTTTAGAAAGTCCTTGTATCCGACGGCGTACTTCATTGCAGAGTCAAGCTCCGCCTTGTCCATCGACTCAAACGCAGTCGTTTTTTTGTAAAACAGCTCGTCCTGAAGCGCTTCTGCTTTAGTTTTTTTCTTCATAATATTACCTTCCTTTTTCTTCTTTTCTATATATTGTTTATTGTCCGTCAAAGTATAGTCTGCGGTATATATCGACCGCCGAATTAACGCGCTTGACGTAGGTCGCGGTCTCCTCATAGGGTATTGACAGAAGCTTGCCGTCGCCGTCATTCAGCGCAGGATCTGCAAGCCAATCGTCTACATTATGGCTTCCGGCATTGTATGCAGCAAGAGCCGTGTCCCATTTGCCGTACTTGACGTACAGATACGACAGAAAATACGTGCCGTATTTTATGTTCGTCTCGGGATCATATAACATCCCCGTGTCGTGAGCCTCGCCCGTCAGCGTCATCAGCCACGTAAACGTGTCGGGCATGATCTGCATAAGTCCGACCGCGCCCTTAGGCGACACCGCGCTGCTGTCAAATCCGCTCTCCGTCTTGATAACAGAGTAGATCATATACTCCGGCACACCGTATTCACCGCTGTACTCCGTCACGTACTGCGAATACGTGTCCGGCATGGGATAGCGCGAGTGGTCGATCTTGTCCCAGATATACTGATATAAAAGCCCGATACAGACGGACAGTATCAATATTGAAACTATGACCGCGCTGCGGATCAATGCGTTTTTATATTTCATAACCTATCCTGTAAAAAATTATTCGGCAATGTCGGACTGAAGCTGTGCCGCAAGATATTCGACCTGAGCCTCAATCCCCGCGCCGTCGCTGTTGTCGGCTATGTAATCGGCACGCGCACGAAGCTCGTCATCGGTGAGTTGAGTTGACAGACGGCGCATCGCCGCTTCACGTGAGATACCGTCACGTGTTATGATGCGGCGTATGCGTACCTCCTCATCACAGATCACGGCAATTATTTTGTCGCAGTATTTTTCAAATCCGCTTTCAAAGAGTACGGGTGCATCGATGATTACCGCCGCCGCACCGTCCTTTGCATATTCGGCGGAGAGGCGTATGGTCTCGGCAAGAATGTGACTGTGTGTGATCCTGTTGAGTGTCGTCAGCTTGTCTTGACTGATCTCACTGTCAAAAACCTCGGAGGAGAGAAACGATCTGTCAAGCTTACCGTCGGAGTCAATAGCGTCATTTCCGAATGCCTCCGTGATTTCGCATACCAGCGGCGACGGCTCACCTTCTGTAGGTGCACACAGCCGCTTGTAGACCTCATCCGTGTCGATTGAGGGTATGCCGTGCTTTTCAAAGAGTGAGCAGACATAACCCTTGCCCGAACCGCTTCTTCCGCATAAACCGATATGTTTGATTTTATTCATGATGATCCCTTTCGATTACAAATATATACTATGTTAAATGAAATTCAAATGCCTGCTACATTTTCTCGGCATCCCGTGGTATCCGAGCGGTAAGCCGATTCCATCACCGACTGAACGTGAGCCGCTTCAATAAATGAAGGCGATGCGGGCGTGCCTGAGTATACCGACGAGAGAAACGCATGCATGCTGCCGACGTGGCCGCGCAGCCATCCGACGGGAGCCTTCGCACCGGGGAATGAGCCCTCCGGATAACGACCGACACATTCGATTCTTGTGAAGCCCTTGACCGCGTCGCGTACAGTATTGTCATAAAAGTACAGCCAGTTCGGATTCATCAGGTCAAACTTCACGGCGCCGCGCGTTCCGAATATCTCAAATGAAAAATCGTCGTTCGTACCGAGCTGTATCTTGCCGACCTCTATCGTGCCGAGCGCATCGCACTTCAGAGCGCACATCATGTAGAACGCTTCGTCGGCGTTGGTCGTCCATTCCTTGCCGTCAGTACCGATGCGTGTGGGAAATGCGATCTTCGACGCACCGCTAACCCAGTCAAACTGACCGCACAGATACGCAATCATGTCGATTACGTGTGAGCCGAGGTCAAAGAGCACGCCGCCGCCGCAGATGTTCTTATCCTGCTTCCATCCTGCCGGACGATGCGGATCAGTCGCACTGCTGTGATGAAAAGCGGCGCGGAAGGAAATAATATCACCGAGCGCACCTTCGTCGATAAGCTCCTTTGCACGAATTACGGGTAAGAGAAAGCGTGTGTTGAACACGACTTGTGCGCATATCCCCGCATCCTTTGCAAGTGAAGCGATTTCGGCAGACTGCGCCGCGGTGACGCACAGCGGCTTTTCGCAGTAGATGTGCTTGCCTGCGGCAATAGCTTTTTTCAATGTTTCATAGTGATATATGTTCGGCGTGCAGATGTCAACGATGTCTACAGACTTGTCCCCAATCAGCTCATCTTCATTTTCATACACACGACCGAGGGAATATTTTTCCGTAAATTCCGAAGCCTTGCCCGGGTGACGTGTGCAAAGTCCAGTGATCTTCGCGTCAAACGGTAGGGAATCGTAGTAATATTTCAGATTGCTCACTGCGTATGCGTGAGTCTTGCCCATGTTGCCGAAGCCGATGAGTCCTATATTCAAACAATCCCGTCCTTTCATCTGATTATATCAGGCAATATTCATTATAGTATACCATGTTTTTATCATTAATTCAATAGCCGCAGGTTTAATTTTCCTAAATTCACGATTTGCCGACAGCAAAAAACGGGCAGATAGCCCGCTTTTTACCGCATATTCAAATCAAAAATGATTCAGGCGTGATCTACCGCTTCTCTGGAACGGAACAGGAGAGAGATACACCACAGTCCCGCAAGCGCGACGGCAGTGTAGATGATACGGCTGAAGAGCGCGTCCTGACCGCCGCAGATCCATGCTACTATATCAAACTGAAAAAGACCGATGCTGCCCCAGTTCAATGCGCCGATTATAACCAGAATCAAAGCAATTCTGTCAAGCACCATAGTGATGCTCCTTTCAATAATATTGTTCGCTTCATACGAGATGAGTGAACAATATTATTTTTGACAGCTTGAAAAAAAATATTCATATAGCAGTGATAAACGCGAAGTTATTAAATACCGAGGATCGGCGGCAGTTTCAGAAAGCTGTCAACCGACTGACAGGGAAGCGCCCTGAGTTTGTCTGGTGCACCGTGTCCTTCAAGATAGAGCACACAGTCCGCGCCAATACCACACGCCACTTCATAATCGTGCTCGGTGTCGCCTATCATCACGCACCGTCCCGTTACCTCAGATGCAAGCCTTTTACCAAGCTCAAGCTTTGACGCGGCATAAACATTGTCAAGACCGTATATTCCGTCAAAGTAATTCCTTATGCCGAGCATATCAAGCTCGCGAAGCATTATTTCGCTCTCACAGGCCGACAGTATCATCTGTCGCGCACCGCTCCCGCGTATCGCTTCAAGCGCCGTGACGACGTCCGGCATCAGTGTGATTTTGTCCTCAAGACTTAAATATTCGCGCACCCATTCGTTCGCGGGAATTTCAAACGGCTCATCCGAAAAATCAAAACCGAGCCTTTTGTAATAGTCGATTATCGGAAATCCCATTTTTGAGCGGTACTCGTCACGACCGGTGAGAAGCGGAAGCGAGCGTCTGTCAAGAACGCGGTTTATCGCGGTGATCCCGATGTCGATGTCGTCCATGAGCGTTCCGTTAAAATCCCATAAAATCAAGTCGTATTTCATATAATACCCATCCTTTTTGTCATTGTAGCGCAAAATGCGGAAAAAGTCAATCAAAAGAATCGCTTCCGTGATTAACAAATCCGGCGCACCACGCATATAACTGTAATTAGAGCGACTTTTTGCGGGAGGTGGAATATGCTTGAGTTTCTGACGGGAATACTGTCGGTTATCACGGTGCTGATACTTAACGCCGCGCCGTCTCAGAAGTTTCCGCCGCCGCTAGATACCGAGAGTGAAAAAAAATATTTTCAAATGGCTGAGGCGGGTGACGAGAGCGCCCGCGCACTGCTTATTGAGCATAATCTGCGGCTCGTGTCGCATATTGTGCGCAAGTATTACTCATCACAACGCGCTCAGGAAGATCTTCTGTCAATCGGCACGATAGGACTTATCAAGGCGATAGATTCCTTCAACTGTAAAAACGGCGCACGCTTTGCCACCTACGCTGCAAAGTGTATACAGAACGAGATTCTGATGTACTTCAGGACGCTTAAGAAAAGTGCGGGAGAGCTTTCTATTAACGAGACAATCGACACCGACCGCGACGGGAATCCGCTTACCTACATAGATATAATCAAATGCGAGGACACCATCGTTGACGATATCGACAAAAAGACAAAGATACATGCGGCGCTTAATTTTATAAGAACAAGTCTCACCGAGCGTGAGCGTGAGATTATTATAATGCGTTACGGGCTTGACAATCAAGCGGCACAGACTCAGCGTGAGGTCGCAGTCAAGCTTGGAATATCGCGCTCATACGTCAGCAGAATCGAGAAGTGCGTGCTTGAAAAGATAAAAAACGCAATTTAAAGATATTCATAACCCTGCTTCGAGCCACATATTTATATACCAAATAAGGTAAAACCTATATACGGAGCAGGGTATGAAAATACGAACGATTATTACTGTCGGTAAAATAACTGTCTGTGTGCTGCTTTCGCTGCTGTTTGTTATCGGTACGCTGTCAGTTGTAACTTCGGCCGAGGACGATAATATGCCGTTTGATGTAGATGCGGTGAGTGCGGTATTAATGGAGGCATCAACGGGTAAAATACTGTACGCGAAGAATGCCGATGAGGCACTGCCGCCCGCGTCGGTCACGAAGATTATGACGCTGCTTCTGGTAATGGAGGCGGTGGACAGCGGGAATCTCGCACTTGACGAGCAGATAAGTGTGAGCGAATATGCCGCGTCGATGGGCGGCTCGCAGGTGTATCTTGAGCCGGGTGAAATGATGTCGTGCGAGGACCTGATAAAGAGCATTGTTATCTCCTCGGCAAACGATGCCGCAGTCGCTATGGCTGAGAGGGTGTCGGGAAGCGAGGAGGGCTTTGTGCGTGCAATGAACGAGCACGCTTCCGCACTCGGCATGACATCAACGAACTTCGAGAATGTGACGGGGCTTGACGATGACACAACAAATCACGTCACAAGCGCGAAGGATATCGCGATAATGTCACGCGCTCTCATTGCCCATCCGCTGATACTTCAGTACAGCTCCATCTGGATGGATTCGATACGCGACGGAGCATTCGGACTGACGAATACGAACCGCCTTGTTCGCTTCTACAGCGGAGCGACGGGGCTCAAGACCGGCTCTACTTCAAAAGCAAAATTCTGCATCAGCGCGACCGCCTGCCGTGATAATATGCATCTCATTGCAGTGATAATGAGCTCACCCACGCGAGACGTGCGCAATGAGGCAGCAAAGAAACTGCTCGACTACGGCTTTGCAAATTACGCACTGTTTTCAAGTACCGAGGCCGATATGGGTGAGATACACGTGCTCGGCGGCGTGAAGAATTCATGTAAGCTTGCCTCCGAGCCGTTTTCGACATTGATGGCTAAGGGAAAAGAGAAAAATGTTGTCAGCGAGACAGTACTGAGCGATACTGTGGCCGCACCTGTAAAAACAGGTGACACAGTGGGAATACTCAAGTATACGCTTGACGGTGAGGAAATCGGTCAGGTAAACATCGTAGCGTCGGAGGACGTTGAAAAAATCAGCTATTTCGGACTTCTCCTCCGTATGCTGCGCACGTTTTCGCTCACATAAGATAAAAAATAAGGAAATTTCCCCGGAA
>CAZMRH010000039.1:0-1198 GCA_964568705.1 uncultured Lachnospiraceae bacterium | reverse complement strand
ACCGGCATGAGCAACCTTTCCCTGAGAGTGACAATAAGCAGTGCCAGGCAAAAAATAAAAAAAGTATTATGAAGAATCTCAATGAAATTGAAAACCTCAGCTTTGAGCAACTTGAAGCAATAGCTGAAGACAATACAGTAAAGGCCCCGGAAAGACTTGAAAAAGCGTGAACAATATAGTAAAATAATTAGTAATCTTTAATTTTACGTACTTTCCGGAGGAGAAATAAAAATGACGTTGAAACTGAATGAAAAATTTACGGAGGGGTTTGTAACAGCCGACGAGATGAGCAAAATCAAACCCGAAATACTTAACGCACAGGCACTTGTAAAGAACGGCCGCGGCGAGGGAAGCGATTTTCTCGGCTGGCGCGATCTGCCCGTAAATTATGATAAGACCGAATTTGCACGCATTAAGGCTGCGGCGAAGAATATACAGAAATCATGCGACGTATTCGTGGTAATCGGCATCGGCGGCTCGTACCTCGGCGCGCGTGCGGCTATTGAATTCATAACAAGCCCCCTATATAATAATCTGAAAAAGAATACTCCGGACATATATTTTACCGGAAACAGTATCAGCTCGTCCGCTCTTGCCGATCTGCTCAGAATCTGCGAGGGACGTGACGTTTGCATCAACGTTATCTCGAAATCGGGTATTACGACCGAGCCTGCGGTTGCTTTCAGAATATTCCGCGAGCTTTTAATCAATAAATACGGTGAAGAGGGTGCGCGCGAACGTATCTATGTTACGACAGACAAGGTTCACGGCACACTTAAGAAGTTCGCTGACGAAGCGGGCTTTGACAGCTACGTCGTTCTGCACGACATCGGCGGCAGATACTCCGTTCTCACAGCAGTCGGACTTCTTCCGATAGCAGTTGCGGGAATAGATATAGACAGCATGATGAAGGGTGCCGCTGACGCGCGTATCGCTTATCAGAGTGAGGACTTCGAGAACAACGACTGCCTCAGATACGCGGCACTGCGCAACATCCTTTACAGAAAAGGCAAGGTCACCGAGATACTCGCCGCGTATGAACCGTCGGCACAGATGCTCTGCGAATGGTGGAAGCAGCTTTACGGCGAAAGCGAAGGCAAGGACGGCAAGGGACTTCTTCCCGATTCCGTCATCTTCTCGACCGACCTTCACTCACTCGGTCAGTATATCCAGCAGGGACAGCGCAATATATTCGAGA
>CAZMRH010000038.1:9253-13627 GCA_964568705.1 uncultured Lachnospiraceae bacterium | reverse complement strand
ATACTCTCTTTAATTTTTTGCGATTTGGTGTAACATATCATTGACAAACCAACATTTTAATAATATGCGGCGCATGATTTCTTGCGATACGGCTTATGACGGTATCATTTGTGCAGTATCGCGGATATGCGGAAGTATTGCGGCAGACTTTTTGTCGCATCTGTTGAAATCGTATTTTTTTAGAAAACGGGGTTGACAAACCCGTACCTCCGTTGTAAAATTAAGATAGTAAACGGCAAAGGCGCCGACAGACACTGATGTGTCATGCGCCATGCCGTTCTTTTTATTTTACGACAGGAGATGTGAAAAATGGAAATCGTACCCGAGTATTTCGGCTGTATGGTGTTTGACGACACCACGATGAAAGCCAGACTTCCGAAAGAAACCTACAAAGCAATGAAAAAAGCCATCAACGACGGCAAGCGCCTTGACATTGAGGTCGCAAACGTCGTCGCGTCCGCCATGAAAGACTGGGCGGTCGAGAAGGGTGCGACGCACTTCACACACTGGTTCCAGCCGATGACCGGCATAACCGCCGAGAAGCACGACAGCTTTATCTCCCCGACCGACGACGGCAGAGTGATAATGGAATTCTCCGGCAAGGAACTTGTTCGCGGGGAGCCTGATGCGTCAAGCTTTCCGTCCGGCGGACTCCGCGCCACCTTTGAGGCCCGCGGCTATACCGCATGGGACCCCACATCCTACGCGTTCATCAAGGAAAACGCACTCTGCATCCCGACGGCGTTCTGCTCCTACGGCGGTGAGGCGCTTGATAAGAAAACTCCGCTGCTGCGCTCGATGGAGGCTATCAACCGTCAGGCGATGCGCGTTCTGAAGCTGTTCGGCAACGATGACGTGACGAGCATCAAGACGACTGTCGGCCCCGAACAGGAATACTTCCTCATCCCCATGGAGCTTTACGAAAAGCGCAAGGACCTCATCTACACCGGACGTACTTTGTTCGGCGCGAAGCCTCCGAAGGGACAGGAGCTTGAGGATCACTACTTCGGTACGATAAAGACTCGAGTTGCCGCATACATGAAAGATCTTGACTGCGAGCTGTGGAAGCTCGGCATACTTGCCAAGACCGAGCACAATGAGGTCGCACCCGCTCAGCATGAGCTTGCGCCGATATTTACAACTACGAACATCGCGACGGATCACAATCAACTCACGATGGAGATAATGCAGAGAGTTGCGAAGAAGCACGGGCTTGTATGCCTGCTTCATGAAAAGCCGTTCGCGGGAGTCAACGGAAGCGGCAAGCACAACAACTGGTCGATTTCGACGAACACGGGCGTAAACCTGCTTGAACCGGGTGACACACCGTTCGACAACGCACAGTTTTTACTGTTCCTGTGCGCGATTATTCAGGCGGTAGACGATTATCAGGATCTGCTGCGAATATCGGTGGCAAGTGCCGGGAATGACCATCGTCTGGGTGCGAGCGAGGCTCCTCCCGCAGTCGTGTCGATATTCCTAGGTGATGAGCTTGAATCGATACTTGAGTCGATTATCAATTCCACCGCCTACGATCCGGTCGAAAAGGCGCTGATGAAGGTCGGCGTTCACGTAATACCCAAGTTCCCCAAGGACTCCACCGACCGCAACCGTACATCGCCTTTCGCATTCACCGGTAACAAGTTTGAATTCCGTATGCTCGGTTCTGCCGCGTCCACTGCGGATTGCAACACGATTCTCAATACAGCGGTAGCCGAATCGCTCAGGCAGTATGCCGACATTCTTGAGAATGCCTCCGAATTCAGCTCAGCACTTGACGCGCTCATCAAGAAAACGCTGAGTGAGCACAAGCGCATCATCTTCAACGGCAACGGCTACGATGACGCGTGGATACGCGAGGCTGAAAAGCGTGGGCTTCTTAACCTGAAGACCACCCCCGAATGTCTGCCGTACCTCATAACCGAGAAAAACATAAAGCTGTTTGAAACGCACAAGGTGTACTCGGAGACTGAGATCAAGTCGCGCTACGAGATCATTCTTGAAAACTACAGCAAAGTTATCAATATCGAAGCACTCACCATGATTGATATGACTCACAAGGACATTCTGCCCGCGATATGCGAATATTCGGGCGAGGTCGCGCACACCGCCGTGATGAAGCAGAAGATACTTGACGGAGATAACCTCTGCGCGTACGAGAAAAAGGTCGTGTCGAAGCTGTCGGCGCTCACCTCATCAATATCCGACCGTGTCACGGCACTTGAGGACACGCTCATCGAGGTCAAGACCATCACCGATGCTGAGGAGCTTGCCACTGCATACAAGAACACCGTATGCGCGAGAATGCAGGAGCTTCGCGCGGTAGTCGACGAAGCGGAGAGCGTCACGGCTAAAAAGTATTGGCCTTTCCCGGTCTACGGAGATCTGATGTTCGGGATAAAGTGATCCATAACTAAAATAATATTATCGGAAAGATTCGGGGAAGCGCAGATTTATCGTCTGACTTCTCCGGATTTTTATTTATGAGATTTTTGTCGCTTCCGCCGCGCACGGGAGTGATTTTTCTTGACAATAATAATATAAGATGTTATACTGATAAAGTATAGTTTTATATTCTGCAAAGGAGCAACTCCCATGAAATGGACTTCATTAAATGACCTCAGAGAGGCTTACCTTTCTTTCTTTGAATCAAAGGGACACCTCAGAATGCCGTCGCATTCGCTCATACCCGAAAACGACAAATCACTGCTTCTTATAAATTCCGGCATGGCACCGCTCAAGAAATTCTTCACGGGCGAAGAAGAGCCTCCGCGCCGCCGTGTGACGACCTGCCAGAAGTGTGTCAGAACAGGCGACATCGACAATGTCGGCAAGACCTCGCGTCACGGCACATTCTTCGAGATGATGGGCAACTTCTCCTTCGGTGATTACTTCAAGAAGGACGCTATCGCGTGGTCGTGGGAATTTCTCACGAAGGTGCTTGAGATACCGGAGGAAGTGCTGTATCCGTCGGTATACGTCGATGATGACGAAGCGTTTGACTTATGGAATAAAATGATCGGAATCCCCGCCGAGAAGATCACGAGACTCGGCAAGGAGGACAACTTCTGGGAGCATGGCAGCGGGCCGTGCGGACCGTGCAGCGAGATTTACTTCGACCGCGGCGAGAAATACGGCTGCGGCTCACCCGACTGCGGACCGGGCTGTGAGTGCGACCGCTATGTCGAGATATGGAATAACGTATTCAGCCAGTTCAACAACGACGGTCACGGCAATTACACCGACCTCATTCAGAAGAATATCGACACAGGGCTCGGACTTGAGCGTCTCGCAACTGTCATACAGGGCGTGGACAACCTGTTCGAGGTCGACACCATACGCCGCATACTTGACGAAGTATGCAGTGTTGCAGGAATCAACTACGGTCACGGCGGCGAGACTGACGTGTCCGTGCGCGTCATCACCGACCACACAAGATCGGCGATGTTCATGATATCCGACGGCGTGCTTCCATCAAATGAGGGACGCGGATATGTACTTCGCAGACTGCTTCGCAGGGCAGCGCGTCACGGTAAGCTGCTCGGCATCAAAAAGCCGTTTCTCGCCGACATCACAGACGTTGCGATAGGCGAATCGGAGGGCGCGTATCCTGAGCTTGAGGCAAAGCGCGACTACATCAAGAAGGTCATCTCCGTCGAGGAGGAGCGCTTCGACGCGACAATCGACGCGGGACTGAATATCCTTTCGGGAATGATTGCGGCAGCAGTGGACGCGGGTGCGAAATCGTTATCGGGCGAGGACGCGTTCAAGCTCTACGACACATTCGGCTTTCCCCTTGACCTGACGCGTGAGATCGCGGCTGAAAAGGGACTGGGCATCGATGATGATACGTTTGTAAAGATGATGCAGGAACAGCGGACACGTGCAAGAGAGGCACGCGCGAATATATCCGGCTGGAGCGAAGCGTCAAAGACGAAGCTGTCGGGCATCGTCAAGACTGAATTTGCGGGATACAGCGAAATTTGCGCCGACGCGAAGGTACTGTCGATAATCGCGGACGAGGACTTCGCGGATTCCGTCAGCGAGGGCGAATGTACCGTAATTCTTGATAAAACGCCGTTCTACGGCGAAGGCGGCGGTCAGGTCGGCGACACCGGCACGATAAGTACCAAGGGCGGTAAACTGACTGTCCCCGATACGAAAAAGACAGACGGAATATATCTCCACATCTGTCAGGTGACTGACGGTATCATCTCGGTCGGCGACACCGTAACGGCTGAGGTTGATGGAGTGCGCCGTAACGCGATACGCCGTAATCACTCGGCGGCTCACTTAATTCAGGCGGCGCTGCGGACGGTGCTCGGTACGCACGTCGAGCAGGCGGGTCAGTACGTCAATGCCGACGCGATGCGC
>CAZMRH010000038.1:0-9243 GCA_964568705.1 uncultured Lachnospiraceae bacterium | reverse complement strand
TCTCAAAATTGTGCTTGGTGACCATGTACAGCAGGCAGGCTCATATGTTGATGAAGAGCGTGTACGCTTCGACTTCACGCACTTCGCGCCGCTGACTTTAGATCAAATCAGCCGCGTCGAGGCGCTTGTAAACGATAAAATTCTTGCTGCCGAGACGATCACGACCACTGAAACCGACGTTGAGTCGGCGAAGAAGATGGGCGCGATGGCGCTGTTCGGCGAAAAGTACGGAAAAAGCGTGAGAGTGGTTAAAATGGGCGACTTCTCATGCGAGCTTTGTGGCGGTACTCACATGGACAATACCGCGAAGATAGGGCTTTTCAAAATTATATCCGAGTCGTCGGTAGCTGCAGGAGTACGCCGTATCGAGGGCGTTACGGGCAGCGGTGTGCTTACGCTTCTCGAAAGTCATGAAAAGCTCATAGCTGACGCGGCAAAGACACTCAAGGCGAATAATCCGTCGGATCTCGCATCCCGCGCCGCATCACTTCAGTCGGAGCTTTCCGAAAAGAAGCGCGAGATCGAAGCGCTCAACTCACGCCTTGCATCGTCCGGACTTGACTCGGTCATCGCTGGCGCGGTGCAGTGCGGTAAGGTGAGACTTGCGGCGGTAGATATGGGTGCGGTCACGCTTGATGAGGCGCGGTCGATGTGTGATAAGCTGCGCGACAAATATCCCGACATGGTGGCGGTGCTTGCGGTGCATGACGCGGACAAACTCAACTTTGTGGCGGCATGTGGCAAGGACGCGGTAGCATCAGGCGCTCACGCGGGCAACCTATTAAAGGAAGTCAGCGCGGTTACTGGCGGCAGAGGCGGCGGTCGTCCGGACTTTGCCGTATCGGGCGGGCGCGACATCGCGAAGATACCCGATGCACTCAAGACCGCGGCAAATATTCTCGCTTCCCTCTGAAAATAATAAAAAGGACCGGCTGCCTGTGTATGCGTTCGTTGGTACGGAAGCTCGCGGCGGCCGGATTTGATACAGTGGTAGATTTACTTGATTTACAAAAGAGCTTCATCCGTGCGCATCTTCACGAGGGCGACTTCGCGTGCGACTTCACGATGGGCAACGGTCACGACACCGCGTTTTTATCCGAAACCGTCGGTGCGGGCGGTCATGTGACGGCGTTTGATATTCAGCCGGAGGCACTTGCAAGCACCAGCGCGAATCTGCATAAGTGGGGGTGTCCGCCGAACTGGCAGCTGTTCTGCGCGTCGCATCACCGTGCCAAGGAGTTTATTGACCGTCCCATCAAGGCGGGCATGTTCAATCTCGGATATATGCCGGGCGGTGATCATTCGCTGACCACCATGCGCTCGACCACGCTCCCGGCAATCGAGAATGCGCTGTCGATGCTTGACCGCGACAGCATACTGCTTGTGGCGGTCTATCCCGGTCACGCGGAGGGTACGGCTGAGGGTGAGGAATTGCAAAAGTATTTCTCGGCGCTCTCGCGTTTCAAGATGAGCATCGGTATATTCCGCCTACTCAATTCACCCGCGTCGCCGTATTTCATGATTGCTGAAACGAAATAATCCGGAGGAACGTATGAATAACAATCAGGATTTCAATAATTTCAAGCGTCCCGCCGGACAGAATAAGGGCGGCATACGTCCGACAAACGGTCAGAACAGCACACGCCCGGCAAGTGGCAGACCAAACCCGAGCGGCGCACGTCCGGCGAACGGTCGGAATGGCGCACGTCCGGCGAACGGTCGACCGAATCAAAACGGTGCGTATACGCCGAACGGCAAACCGAGCCCGAGAGGCGCGCGTCCGACAAATGCACGGACGAACTCCGCCGATGCAAAGCGCCGCCTCGATGATGCAAAACGTCAGGCACAGATCCAGCGTGACGCTGAGAAGCGCCGCGCCGCACTTGAAAAGAGAAAAAAGCGCGCGCAGACGAGAGCGCGGACGGGC
This sequence comes from uncultured Lachnospiraceae bacterium, assembly GCA_964568705.1. Taxonomy (GTDB): domain Bacteria; phylum Bacillota; class Clostridia; order Oscillospirales; family CAG-272; genus CAZMRH01. The sequence continues at coordinate 7,316 of CAZMRH010000038.1, read as the reverse complement.
AGAAGTATGAGGAGACTCTTCGTGATCTTCGCGATAGTTCTGCTTGTCGTGCTTGCGGTCGCGGGAATAGTCTACCGCGCCATATTTTATACAAATCCGTCTGATTCACATGGCAAGACCGATTACGTCATCTTTGATAAAAAGCTGAAGGGCGTGTCGTCCGATGTGGCATATTACGGCGGCACGGCGTACGTAAATTTCGAATACGTCGCGGAGGATATGAAGCTGAGCCGCACAGGCGACAGCTTGACTGTGAAGTTCATCACCGTCGACCCCGAAACCGAAAATTACACGGGCGAGAGCATTACCTTCCGCGACGGAAGCGTGACCGTGGCGCTCAATTGGCAGAATATCACGCTTACATCTCCTTGCCGTATCATCGGCGGCGAGACGTGGGTGCCGCTGTCGTTTATCACGGATTACATGAGCGGAATAGACGTTAAAATCGAGAAGGACGGCGCGAAGATCACACTGTCGCATATCGAAGTCGAAGATGAGACGGATGATAAGGGCGAGGCTGTTACCGAACCTTCCGAATTTGCACTGAGCCTTGCCGAGCCTGTGGATACGGCTGTCCTACCGGAAGGTGCTGCTGCGTCGGCTGCGCCATCATCATCTTCAGCGACGACGCCTACTTTCTCGACTGATCTGTCGGCGTATGAGCAGTACATGAATCCGACAGACCGCGACGCGTACCTAATGCTCGTCAACAAGACGACGACGCTTTCATCGGACTATGTCCCGCAGAACCTTACGGGAATCGCGAATACACGTGATGACGGACGCTCGGTGCAGAAGATGCAGCTATACGCGGCCAAGGCGCTTGATGCGATGTTCACCGAGATGAAGGCGGCGGGATATTCAGATGTGTCGGTTACAAGCGCGTACCGCTCGTATGAGTACCAGTCAAGTCTTTACTCGAATTATGTTTCAAGAGAGATGTCGGGCGGGCTGTCAAGGGAGGCTGCCGAAGCGGAAGCTGATAAATATTCGGCACGTGCGGGAACAAGCGAGCATCAGAGCGGACTTTGCGCCGATCTGCATAATCTAAGCGAGGCGGATGTCGCGTTTGCCAACAAGCTCGCTTACAAGTGGTTATGTGACAATGCATGGAAGTTCGGCTTCATCCTGCGCTTCCCCGAAAACAAAACAGATATTACAGGATACAACTTCGAGCCGTGGCATTACCGCTATGTCGGACGCTATCACGCGGAGAAGATTCACGAGAGCGGAATGTGCCTTGAGGAGTACCTTATAACCTTGAATTGACGGTATAAATTATGATTGCGCTCAGTACAAGCAAGTTATCTTTATTCATCGGCACGAAGCCGATAATCGAAAATGTTACCTTTGCCATTGAAGAGGGCGACCGCCTCGGTATCGTTGGGGTGAACGGCAGCGGAAAATCGACGCTGCTACGGCTCATCTGCGGCGAATACAGCGCGACGTCAGGTGATGTGTATATCTCATCGGACAAAGCCGTCGGCATGATGGAGCAGGATGACGCGTTCAGACTTCCGGATGACGCGGACGCGGACTCGCTTACGGTTATATCGCAGATGTATGCCGCAGTCCCGGCGCTTCAGTCAGCCGAAAGACGGCTTGCGGAGCTTGAAGCGGCGATGACGCGGCTTTCGGGTGATGAGCTGACACATGCAGCATCAGAGTATTCGCGCCTCAATACGCGCTTTATCGACGACGGCGGACTTCACTATAAGTCACGCTGCAAGAGCTTGCTCATGCGGCTCGGCTTTGACGAATCGATGCACACGCTGCCTGTCACCTCACTCAGCGGTGGTCAGCGAACCAGACTTGCTCTTGCGAGGCTTCTCTTCCGCGAGCCTGACATACTTATCCTAGACGAGCCGACCAACCATCTTGATACCGATACGAGGGTGTGGCTTGAAAATCATCTTGCATCGTACAAAAAGACGCTCATCGTTGTGTCGCACGACAGATATTTTCTCGACCGCGTGACGAACAAGACGCTTGATATAGAGAATCACAACGCGACGCTCTACCGTGTGCCGTACTCGAAGTATGCCGAGCAGAAAAAGTGCAACCGCGAGATTGCCGAGAAGCATTATCAGCTTCAACAGCGTGAGATAGCGCGGTTGGAGGCGTACATCAAACAGCAGCGGCAGTGGAACCGTGAGCGAAACATCATCGCCGCCGAGAGTCGTGAAAAGGCGATCGCGCGAATGGAGATGGTCGAGCGGCCGGAGGATCTGCCGAAGTCGATCGGCTTCAGGTTTGCACAGAGCGGCGAATCGGGCAATGACGTACTGTCAGTTAAAGGACTTGGGATGGAGTTCCCCGGTAAAACGCTGTTTAACGACCTCTCGTTTGAGGTCAAAAAGCGCGAGCACGTCTTTATCGCGGGTGCGAACGGCTGCGGCAAGTCGACGCTGTTAAAGATTCTGCTTGACAGAATCACGCCGACGAGCGGCAAGTTCGAATTCGGATACAACGTGCATATCGGCTACTACGATCAGGAGAATCAAAATCTTTCGCCCGAAAAAACGGTGCTTGACGAACTCTGGGACGCGTATCCCGACACCAATCAGACGACGCTGCGTACGACGCTTGCCAGGTTTATGTTCCGCAGTGACGACGTGTCAAAGCCGGTATCGGTACTGAGCGGCGGTGAACGCGCAAGACTTACGCTTGCCAAGCTTATGCTCTCGCGCGTAAATGTTCTCATCCTCGACGAGCCGACGAATCACCTTGATATTCAGTCGCGCGAGGCGCTTGAGGATGCGCTTGAGGTTTTCGACGGAACGCTCATCGCGGTATCGCACGACCGCTATTTTCTTAAGAAGCTCGCGACGCGCATCATCGACATCAGCCGCGGCGGCGCAGATATCCCGGGGGGATTCGACGATTACACCGCATTTCTCGAACGCACGAATGCGGAAGTTGAAAGTGCGGCGGATGACGACGGAAGCGACGCGAAGTCCTCATCTAAGGAGCAGTATCTGCAGCGTAAACGCGATGAGGCGGCACACCGGGCTGCGGAGAAGCGGAAGATACGTGTAGCTGAGAGAACTGCTGAGGTGGAGGCCGAGATTGAAAAGCTTAATGCGCGGCTGTACGGTGAGGCGGCGAGCGATTACGTGCTTGCGGCAGAACTACAGGAAAAGCTTGACTTGCTTGAAGCGGAGCTGCTGAAACTGTACGAACAAGCAATGCAGGATAATAATTAATGCGGCGGTATTTGAAAAATGAAGCAGCACTATAAGCGCGGCGGGTTTTTAAAACAGAAGCAGGATAATTGACGCAGCAGCTCAAAAGCTGAAGCAAGACGATTAAAGTGGCGATTTGTTTAACCGACATAAGCTATAATATGCAACTGACGAAAATAATAAAGCGATGCGAAGGGTCAGAATGACCTTTCGCATCGCTCTTTCGCTTCTTTATGTTAAATTATTTCGGCAAGTGACTTAATGAGTTTCCGCTTGCCTGACTCGCTCATCTCGCAGAGCGGCAGACGCATTTCAGCCGAGCATATGCCGAGAATTTCAGCGCATGTCTTTATCGGAATCGGGTTTACCTCGGAAAACAGACACCGTATCAGCGGCATCAGCCTGAGCTGTGCGGCACACGCCTCACTCAGCTTACCGCTTCTGCATTTGTCAAATATGTCGCGTACATCTGCCGGAAGTATGTTTGATAGTACCGAGATAACGCCGTCCGCGCCGAGTGAAAGTTCAGGCAGAAACAAGTCGTCGCAGCCGCAGTACAGCGCATAATCCGAGCCGAACTCCGCTATAACATCGGTAAAGTACGCCATGTCGCCCGACGCTTCCTTGATCGCTGCAATTTTGTCATTTGCAGAAAGTGACCTGTAGACGTCCGCCGGGATGTTCACGCCGGTTCTGCCCGGTACATTGTAAAGTATCATCGGAATCTCGGATGCGGCGGCAATAACCGTATAATGTTGGGTCAGCCCGTCGGCGGTTGCCTTGTTGTAGTACGGCGTGACAACAAGCACCGCATCAGCACCGGTGGCTGATGCATACCGCGTCAGTTCTACGGAGGCTGCCGTGCAGTTTGACCCCGTTCCCGCGATCACAGGTACTCTGCCGTCCACCTGCTTAACCGTAAAGCTGATGAGCGACTTTTTTTCTCCCATGGTCAGCACCGGAGATTCTCCTGTTGTACCGCACACCACAAGCGCGTCAACGCCTGACGTTATCTGCGAATCTATCAGCCGCTCCATTGATAAAAAGTCTATTTTATCGCCTGAAAACGGCGTTATCAGTGCCGTGGCGACTCCCTCGAATATAAGTTTTTTCATATTACCTCCGACGTATACTGAGTAATAACAGTTTATGACGGGTAATCATTTGTGTGAATGAGAAAGCCCCGCGTATCTACCGTTTCACTGGAAGATGCGCAGGGCATAAAATTCAACAGAAGAAGGTTATCGGCAAATGACTTTATCCGGCAAGATACATTCTGAGGTTCAGCGCGTCAAGCAGGTTGACTCTGCCGTCGCCGTTGAAGTCCGCCGAATATTTTGACGATATGTCGCTGCGCATGTCGGCAAGATATTGTCTGAGATGCAGTACGTCAAGTAGGTTGATTCTGCCGTCACCGCTGACATCGCCGAGCTTGTCTGTTATTATTTCAAGCAACTTATATTCGGAAATTTCACCGCAGACCGTGCAGTACTTCACGCTCATTCCTTCAGTCTTTGCGGTCGCGGGAATCAGCACAGCCCATTTGTCAGCAGAGATGTGACCTGTCGCGGGGATTGTCTCGCTGACAGCTGTCTGGCCGCAAACAGTACACTTTCTTACTCTCAGACCGTTCTCCGTACAGCTCACTGCGGTGACTGTTTCCCATTCGTCAGACGGCTGATGCGCAAGCTTCGGCAGAGTCTTGACTTCTGTTTTTGCGCCACAAACCGTGCAGTGATGTGATACGCTCCCGGATTCCGAGCAGGTGGAAAAGCTGTCGACTGTGAACGCCTTTGCATAGTTGTGACCTGTTGCGGGAAGTACGGTGACCTCATCGGCATATGAGCATACCGTACAGTGACGGGAGCTCTGACCGTCAGTCTCGCAAGTCGGCGCGACATCAATCGTTGTTGTACTTGCCATCACGTGCTCACCGGCGGGTACGATGTTTTTCTTCACGCCGTCTCCGCAGTAGATGCAGCGATCCATTTCGTAGCCCTCATCGGTGCAGAGGGTCGGTCGAACGATAATGTTTTCATACACGTGATGACAGGTGAAGGATATGACGTTGTCAAGCGCGTACTTTGACGCAGCCGTACCGCCGTGACCTGACATCGAGAAATTCGGTACATGTGCATCGCCTGCCGAGTAGTAATAGCCGAAAGCGTAGTTGCCGATGCTGATGACAGTATCGGGAACCTCGGCATTCTTGAGGTCGGGGCAGCCATAAAAAGCATAGTTGCCGATATATTTTACGGAATCGGGAATCGAGACTGAGGTTACGGTGGATATGCCGTTGAACACACCGTCTGCGATAACGACAGTTCCGTCATTTACGTCAGCTTTTGTAAGCGACGTGCCGTCAAGATATCGGACAGCAACGAGTACTTTACCGCTGTATGCGGGACCGCTCGGCAGCCCTCTGAGCCATGCGGTGCTGATAAACGCGTTGGTGCCGACGCTGTGAACACTGTCGGGAAGAACAACACCTGCAAGAGAAGTACAAAGCTCGAAAGCGCAGACGCCGACGGACTCAAGAGTATCGGGAAAGTGGATTGCGGTGATGCCGGAGCATGAGTAAAACGCAAGCGCATCTATCACGGTAAGTGCATCGGGAAGCACGACATCTGTAAGCACAGTGCATGAATAGAAAGAGCTCTTACCCAGCTTCTTTACGTTATTGCCGATTGTAACCGTGCGCAGAGCCGAACATTTCGAGAACATTTCGTCAGGTATTTCTGTCATCACGTCGGGAATAACAAATGAGGTGAGCGCGGAGCAGTTAGCGAAACAGCGCGCGCCGAAAACCGCATTATTACCGACTGTGACTGATTTAAGCGATGTACAGTTGTAGAACGCCTGCTCGCGAACCTCAGTCACACTGTCGGCAAGCGAGACCGTGATGAGCTTTGTGCAGTATCTGAAGGTATTTGTGCCGATCGTGGTGACACCGTTCTCAACCACTACCGCTTTTATGTAGGCTCTGTATGATTGGTACCACGGTGCGCCCTGAGCCTCGTAGTCGGACATTACGCCCGTACCGCTTATGGTGATGACACCGGTTGCAGTATCAAGCGACCACGTCACGCCGTCGCCGCAGCTGCCGCTTTGAATCGCGGCACTGACTGAGAATGGAAGGGTTGAAAGACAAATAAGGACGCAAAGAATTGATGCAAGAACTTTTTTCATCTGTTTGTAGGCTCCTGTAAAATCACAAATATATATTATGATATCATATTATTTTGCTTGTTTCAATACGGTTTCAACACTATTGTAAAAATCGCTCAATTCAGTCCTACACATTTTGTATATTTCCACTATTCGGGGCAGCGACCGGAGTGATTATCGGGGTCTGACCGGCGGAGGAGGTTATCTGTGATACAAGGAGTGAGGTGCGCGCGGAGAGATTGGTCAGCACAGTCCCGCCGCCTCGCTTGAATTCACTCGCAATATCCGTATTCTTCCAGTCGACGGTATCGCGTAGTGCGGGATTGAAGGTGAGGATAACGCCGTAGGTAACGGAGAGGACAAAAAGATTCTCAGGTTCGAAGTTGAGCGCGCGGTTGAAGGTGATGCGCACGCCGAACCCGTCGATGAGCTGTGCGACGATGGTGTCCTTGACGTTGAGTTTCATGGCTTCGGGGGGACGCTCTTTCTTGATCGTCTCATAACTGATGTTGTCAAGATAGAACTGATGCTGCGGCTGAAAATAGGCAAGAAAATCCATAATTACACTTCCTTATTGATTCGATTATAATTACATGCGTGGTATTCACAGTGCGTATTTGAAAAAGCTTCCGGCATCATTTGCGATACCGGAAGCGTCAACTTGAGCAGGTATTTATGTTTCGTCTTTTCCCGCCAGATACATTTGTAATGACAGAGAGTCACACGTATTCAGAAGTCCGTCAAAATTCATATCGGCGCAGTTTTTGTTGATAACATCGCTAATGGCGAGATATCGTTGCAGCTTGTATATGTCGATCATATTCACATAACCGTCAGCATTTACGTCACCGCGAAGCAGTGCATATTCGGTTATAGTGTATGTATTGATTCCGCTTGACGTGTCGTATGGTGTATCCGAGTTGAAATAGGAGATTTTATTACCGGTTCCCACGAAGCCGTAGA
>CAZMRH010000037.1:0-13798 GCA_964568705.1 uncultured Lachnospiraceae bacterium | reverse complement strand
CGACCGTCGGCGTAATTCTCGCAGTAGTTATAATCGCGGGAACACTTCTCACAAACTACATTGTAACGGACGGATGGGTGCAGCGCTTTACGGTCAGCATGACATCCGACCACTACAAGGTCAACAATGCGATGCTGACGTATTTCTTCAATGCGTCGTATCAGTCCTTCCTTAATAACTACGGCGATCAGCTTTCGTCAATGCTTGACACCACCAAGTCGCTCCGCGATCAGGAATACTACAACGGCACGACGTGGTACGACTACCTCATGTCCTCGACAAAAACGCAGATCCAGTCGCTTCTGGTACTGTGTGAGGCAGCGAAGGAGGCAGGAGTCAAGCTTGACAGCACCGAAAAGAAGCAGATAAGCGATTCGATCGGCGCTCTTGAGAAACAGGCGGCAGACAATAAAGTATCGCTCAGCTACTACATCAAGTCGGCATACGGCACATGCGTCTCAGAGAGAGATGTAAAGAAATGCCTTGAGATACAGCAGCTTGCGACAAAGTATCAGAGCCAGCTTACAAACAGTTACGAATACACTACGGCAGACTACGATACGTATTATGAGGAAAACATCGACACATATCAGTTCGTGGACTACCTGACATACACGGTCGAAGCGCAGACGCTCGAGGACGGCTCGACGAAGGATACCGCGTCCGCGAAGGCTGTTGCCGACAAGCTCGCGGCAGCTACGACCGCAGATGATTTCACGGCGATCGTCCGCGATTACCTGACGAACGTAGTATACGCCGACGAGGTCGCGGCTGAAGCGGCTGCCGCATCTGAGGCTGCAACTACCGCGTCTGGCACAAACACCGACACTGCAGACAGCAAGATCAATACCGCGATCACCGGAATGACAAAGACCAAGGTTACAAAGTCCAGCAGCGACCTTCTCACATGGGCATTCGGCGATGAAGCGAAGGCAGGCTCCGCATTTGTTGAAAACAACGAAGACGCGGGCACATTCACCGTGTCACTGCTCACGAAGGAATCATACCGCGAGGATCAGAACACGTTTACCCTCCGCCACATGATGCTTACTGCAACCACATACGGCGACAGCGATGTTGAAGCAAAGGCGAACGAGGTATACGGACTGTTCACGGCAAATCCGACGGCTGACAACTTTGCAACACTTGCCGGCAAATACAGTGACGATACAAAAGCTGACGCACAGTACAAGAATATCAATCCCGCAGACGGAATCGGCGTTGACGAGGTTGACGCATGGCTCAAGGAGGACGGACGCAAGGTAGGCGACTACACGCTTGTGAAGTCCGAGTCATACGGCTGGCACATCGTATACGTCGAGGCTGAAGGACTTCCTGTATGGCAGGCGAATGTCGATTCAACGCTGAGAAACGATAAGTATAATGAAGAACTCACGGCGTTCCAGGAAAAATTCGCGGTGACAACAAATGACGCAAACGTCATCAAGGTTATCCCGATTAAGGTAAGCCAGAATTCCTCATCTTCATCATCGTCGGCATCGCAGTCAGCTTCATCTTCATCATCCGCACTCTCCGCGTCATAACCGGAGATAACCGAATATCAGAAACCGGCAAAGGCGGCGGTATCGAGGGATACCGCCGCCTTCTGACATTTTCAGACAGCAATATAATATAATGATGAACTATTATTAATAATATAATGAAAATAGACAAATTTATATAAAATATGCAATAAAAAATATTGACATTGACGTCGAGGAGTGTTATAATTTAGTGACTTTTAATATGCGGTCACTGCATGTTAAAATAAAAATTATTATTCGGAGGACTATTTTAATGAAAAAGCTTTTAGCCATCATCCTCGCAGCTATGATGATCGTAAGCTGCACAGCAATGCTTGCTTCCTGCGGTTCTGATACCGGAACTGATACAGAAACAAAAGCAGGCGAGACGACGAAGGCCGGTGAGACCGCGAAGGTTGCTGCCGACGGAACTGTTTACATCGGTGTGTATGAGCCCGCATCAGGCGACAACGGAGCCGGCGGTAAGCAGGAGACACTCGGAATCCAGTACGCGAACACCATCATTCCGACTGTTGCAATAGAGGGCAAAACGTATTCCATCGAGCTTGCTGTAGTTGACAATCAGTCCTCAACTGACAAGGCCGTTTCCGCTGCATCCCAGCTCGTATCAAAGGGCGTATCCGTAGTACTCGGCTCGTACGGCTCAAGCGTATCCATCGCCGCTGCCGATACGTTTGCAGACGCTAAGATCCCCGCGATCGGCGTATCCTGCACGAACCCCGCAGTAACAGAGGGTAACGAATACTACTACCGCATCTGCTTCCTCGATCCGTTCCAGGGCACAGTTCTTGCAAACTATGCTAAGGAAGAGGGCGCAAAGAAAGCATACGTTCTCGCTCAGAAGGGCGATGATTACTCGGTAGGTCTTGCAACATACTTCAAGCAGGCATTCGGCGAAGCCAATGTAGTTTATGAGGAATTCCCGGAAGGCAACTCCGACTTCACATCCTACATCACCAACGCTACAAACGCAGGCGCTGACGTATTCTTCTCACCCACATCCACAACCTCCGCTTCCCTCATCATCGGTCAGGCTAAGAATGCGGGCGCTAAGTTCTCCATCATGGCGGGCGATACATGGGACAACTCTGCTATTACCGACGCTGCCAAGGGTTCAACTCTTGACATCGCCGTTACCACGTTCTTTGACGAAGGCGACGATTCCGCTAAGGGTAAGGAATTTGTCACCGGCTTCAAGAAGTGGCTCAACGAAAATTCCGATAAAAAGACAGCCAATGGCGGCAACGATACCATCGCGGCGGTTTCCGCACTCGGCTATGACGCATACATGGTAGCGGTTGAGGCTCTTAAGGCAGCAAACTCCATCGACAGCGAAGAAGTTAAGGCATTCCTCGGCAACGTAACATATGAAGGCGTAACCGGACACATCGAATTCAACGATATCGGTGACGCTGTAAGAAACGCAGCATATGTAAAGACAGTTGACACAGCAGCGGGCTCGTTCGTATTCAAGAAGCTTCAGAAGATCGAGAAATAATTCTGAAATAGCGAAAGAACAGAGATGCGGCGGGATAAACTTGCCCGCCGCATCTCATTTTCCCGGTTGAATAATGCTTCGCCGGAAAGCGGTATTCATTTTTGGAGGCATCTACTATGGATTATATAAGCAGTAATTTACCGCATCTTCTGACCGGAATTTCCATCGGCGGTCAGTATGCGCTGATTGCTATCGGGTACACAATGGTGTACGGCATACTGAGGCTGATAAATTTCGCGCATGCCGATATATTCATGGTAGCGGGCTTTATCATGGTATACATGTCGGCATCTATGCCGTTCTACCTGACTATCCCACTTGTGCTCGTTCTGACAGTCGCACTCGGCTTCGCGGTCGAACGTATCGCATATAAGCCACTCAGAACAGCGCCGCGTATGTCCGTCATGATCTCGGCAATCGGCGTATCATACCTGCTCCAGAATCTGGCATGGTATGTCACGGGCGGGCTTGCAAAACAGTACCCTCAGATCCCGTGGATTTCGGACTCGATCACGGTATTCGGCTGTACCACACAGATAGTCACACTTCTGACACCTGTGCTGACGGTCGTGCTTGTGGTCGCACTTGTGCTTCTCATCAGATTTACTAAAATCGGCATGGCGATGCGCGCCGTGTCCAAAGACTTTGAAACTTCTCAGCTTATGGGAATCAGAATCAATTCCGTCATAAGCATGACTTTTATAATAGGCTCATTTCTTGCGGCTGTGGGCTCACTTCTGTTCTTCACGAAGTACGCCTCCGTTACCCCGACGATCGGTGCAATGCCCGGCCTTAAGGCATTCGTCGCGGCGGTATTCGGCGGTATCGGCTCGATTCCGGGAGCTGTGGTCGGAGCATTCATTATCGGTATCTGCGAAACGCTCATCAAGGCTGTGGGACTTACCACCTTCAGCGATGCGTTTACCTTCGCACTGCTGATAATTATTCTCGTAGTCAAACCGACAGGTCTGTTCGGCGAAAAGACTACGGAGAAGGTGTGAGGTGATACGGATGAATAAAGCGCTGAAGCTGAATGACGGCAAGGGGCTTAAGAAAAGTACAAAGTACATTATTAACGCTTCTCTCATCGTACTTATATTCGCACTTGTATTTTTGGTTGACGTTCTCTCCGACTCAAAAGCACTGTCGGCGGAATCGCGTCAGAATCTTGTAATGCTTACGACGGTACTGAAAAAAGGCGCGGTCTATGCGGTCGTCGCCGTTTCGATGAACCTTCTCAACGGCTTCACCGGGCTTTTCTCACTCGGTCAGGCAGGATTCATGCTGCTTGGCGCATACACCTACGCGGTGTTCACCATTCCGCTTGACAAGCGTGAATCGGTGTACAAATACTTTGACGGCGGCGTTATCAAATTCGTACTGCCGGTCGTGGTAGCGATAATCCTCGCGGGAATTGTCGCCGCTATATTCGCATTTTTGATCGGACTTCCGGTGCTGAAGCTGAAAAGCGACTATCTTGCGATCGCGACGCTCGGATTTGCCGAAATACTGCGCGCATTCATGCAGTGGGAGAACATCGGCGGCGTCACCAACGCCTCCAACCAGCTCAACAAATTCCCGAAATACACCACGGTTCTGCCGTACTTCATTATTGCGGCGATATGTATAACGATAATCGTACTGCTCATCCGCTCGACATACGGACGCGCGCTCAAGGCGATACGCGACGATGAGATCGCGGCTGAAGCGATGGGCATAAACCTTTCAAAGCATAAGAGAATGTCGTTTGTCGTCAGCTCCTTCTTTGCCGGAATCGGCGGTGCAATGCTCGCCATGTTCCAGACGACGGTGCAGGCGAATGCGTTCAAGAGCGCGATGACGTATGAGATACTGCTTATCGTCGTAATCGGCGGTATCGGCTCGGTCACGGGCAGTATAATATCGTCGTTCCTGTTCATCTCATGCAGTGAATGGTGGCTCAGATTCCTTGATAACGAAACAGTCGTAAACGGCTCAAAGATTCCTCTGCTCGGCTCCGGCTTCCGCATGGTCGTTTTCTCGGTCGTAATCATGATAATCGTGCTGTTCTTCAGCCGCGGCATCATGGGTACGAAGGAGTTCTCGGTCGACGCGATATACAAATGGATAAGGAAGCTGTTTACCCCGAAGAATAAGAAAGCGGAGGCAGAGCACAAATGAGTGAAACAAGAAAGACTGTACTTGAGCTTCACGATATCACGATGCAGTTCGGCGGCGTTGTCGCGGTCAACAACCTGAACATGCGCGTCGACGAGGGCGAGATAGTATCGCTCATCGGACCTAACGGCGCGGGCAAGACGACGGTGTTTAACGTAATCACCGGCGTGTATGAGCCGACGAACGGCGCTATCGACTACATAGGCGAGGTCATACTTGAAAATCACCCGAAGGGCAAGATGAAGAAGCTCTACGCGGGCGAGAATAACGGAAAATACACGAAAACACTGTCAAAAACGCCCGACAGGATCACTCATCTCGGCATGGCGCGCACCTTCCAGAACATCCGTCTGTTCAAATCGATGACGGTGTTCGAGAACGTGCTTGTCGCAATGCATATGCGCCGCACGAGCAATCTGTTCACGGCGACCTTCATGCTCAATCTGAAGGAAGAACGGCAGATGAGGGCGGACGCGCTTGAGCTGCTGCGTACCGTCGAACTTGAGGACGTAAAGGACGAGCTTGCGACATCGCTTCCGTACGGCAAGCAGCGTCATCTTGAGATAGCGCGCGCACTTGCAACGAAACCGCAGCTTTTAATGCTGGACGAGCCTGCAGCCGGAATGAATCCGCAGGAGACGGGTGAGCTGACGCAGTTTATCCACGACATCCGCGACAGATTCCATCTTACAGTACTGCTTATCGAGCATCATATGAACCTTGTCATGGACATATCCGACCGAATCTACGTTATCGACTTCGGCAGCCTTATCGCGGACGGAATCCCGGAGGCGATCCAGTCCGACAAGAAGGTCATCGATGCATATCTGGGGGTAGCTGAAGATGAAGAATAATATAATTGAAATACGCGATCTCATCGTGTCCTACGGCGGAATTGAAGCGGTCAAGGACATATCGCTCGATGTCCCGCAGGGTGAAATCGTAACGCTGATCGGTGCGAACGGTGCCGGAAAATCGACCACACTTAAGACGATAGCGGGAATAGTGAAGCCGAAGTCCGCGTCGATAAAATTCAAGGGTGAGGAGATTGTCGGCAAAACGCCTGACGCGATAGTCAAGGCGGGCATAACGCTTGTACCCGAGGGACGCCGCGTGTTCCCGAACCTGACGGTCAAGGAAAATTTGCGCATCGGCGCGTATCTCCGTAAAGAGAATCTTTCGGAGGACTTCGACTATGTGTATTCGCTGTTCCCGCGCCTTCACGAGCGTGAATGGCAGCTTGCGGGAACGCTGTCGGGCGGTGAGCAGCAGATGCTCGCGGTCGGACGTGCGCTCATGAGCAAGCCGGAGCTTATCATGATGGATGAGCCGTCGCTCGGACTTGCACCGCTCGTCGTCAAGAGCATCTTCGAGATAATAAAGACGATCAACTCTCAGGGCATTACGGTACTCCTTATCGAGCAGAACGCGAACATGGCACTTCAGGTCGCACATACCGCGTACGTTCTCGAGACGGGCAAGATCACGATGACAGGCACCGGTGCAAAGCTTCTCGCGGATGAGCGCATAAAGGAAGCCTACCTCGGCAAGACGAAGTGACACGGGGAACGAATCAGGCCTTATTCTGTCGGGCGGATGTCCGAAGGAAACAAACGCGAGACGCAGTCTCGCGGGGAAACGATGCGAGGGACCTGTCCCTCGCGCTCCCGGCAAGGGTTGACAGTGAGGGGTTCGGCTTGAATCGTCAGGATTAAATCGCACACCCGATTTTAAGTTAAATAAAGTACGGCTTAAGGCGTCAGGCTTAAGCCGTACTTTTTGTATGCTATGGATTGTCCGAACGGTTTTACTGCAGTACGTTTTCGATTCCGAGCAGTCTCAACAGTTCAGTAAAGTACTGCGGGAGAGGGCAGGTGAACGTCATGACCTCACCTGTTGTCGGATGCGTCAGTGTCAGTTCACCCGCGTGCAGACACTGACCGATTATAAGTCTGCGGTGCAGTTTCAGGAATCTCGACTCACCGCCGCCGTACACCTCATCTCCGAGTATCGGGTGCCCGATAGACGCGGCGTGTACGCGTATCTGATGCGTGCGTCCCGTCTCAAGCCAGAATTTTGCGTATGAGAAGCCGTCGCTGTACGCGAGTGTGCGGAAGTGTGTGACCGCGCGTCTGCCGCCCGACTTCGTCACCGCCATTTTCTTGCGGTCGGACGGATGGCGTGCGATATTCGCATCAATTGTACCCTCATCGTCGAGCCGCCCCGCCAGAATCGCATAGTAGACGCGGCTCATCGAGTGATTTTCAAGCTGTGCTGACAGCGACAAGTGCGCCGTGTCATTCTTCGCCACCGCGATAAGACCGCTCGTGTCCTTGTCAATACGGTGGACTATTCCCGGGCGCGACGTACCGCCGATTCCCGAGAGCGACCCGCCGCAGTGATACAGCAGTGCCGACACGAGCGTCCCCGTCGCATGACCGGGCGCGGGATGCACCACCATGCCCTTCGGCTTGTTTACGATTATTATGTCATCGTCCTCGTACACGATGTCGAGCGGTATGTCCTCGGGCATCGCGTCGCACGGCATATCGGGAGGGAATGTCACTGACAAGACGTCACCCGCGCATATTTTATAGCTTTTACCGACCGTCCTGCCGTCAATCGTCACAAGTCCCGCGTCGGTGAGCGATGACGCGCGGCTGCGGCTTATCTGTGCAGCCGATGCGAGGAATATGTCACAGCGCACGTCTGCGTCAGCATCACCCGCGGTATATTCGACCGCTTCCGCGACCTCAGTGTCATTTTCAAAGCTCATTGCCGCCACCGTTGCTGTTATCGTCGATGTTATCGGTCGTTGTGTCATTTATTTCGCCGGAATCAGATGTTGCGTCACTTTCGTCGATGTTATCAAATTCCGTGCTTTCGTCACTGTCTGACGCACCGTCCGCCGCCGCGGACTTGTTCGCCTTACTGTCGCGCACGGTATCGAGTATGACATACAGAATCATCAGACCCGCGCCGACTGTCACGCAGATGTCCGCGACATTGAAGATCCATCTCCATATATCGGGGAACGCGCAGAAATCAATGAAATCAACGACAGTCCCGCGAAGCACGCGGTCAATCATGTTGCCGACACCGCCGCCGCAGATGAGCGCGAGCGATGTCACGAACAGGCGGTTTTTCGGCTTTTTGACCGCCATGTAGACGGTGATCGCGATGATCGTCACGGCGGTCAGAGTCATGAAGATCCAGCGGCGGTTTTCGAGCAGGCCGAGCGCCATACCGTCGTTGGTGATATAGGTGAGGTTCAGTACGCCGCCGATCACGGGAATGCTTGTGTCGACCGGCGACATGTACAGCACAACAAGGTATTTCGTTATCTGGTCGAGTACGACCGACAGCGCTATTATCACAAAAAATATAGTCATATCAATCGTCCTCAAACAGATTTCTCTTGCGGCGATGCTTTGTTTTCAGCATAGGCCTGTTCTTCATCTTAACCTCTTGGCGGAAGAAGTACGGCAGCGGCATTTCGTTGTCAAGCTCCTCGGCCGCAGCTCTCGCGACCTCGTCGGGTACTGCTGCATCATCCGCACCGTCACCCGAAAAATCCGCGTCACGTACGATGTCGGCTCCTCCCGTTATCACGTTGCTGATAAAGCTGTCGTCGCTCCCGTATACCTTTGCGACACTGTTGTCGGAAAGCGCGTCGTCGCCGTCGGCGGCGCTACTGTCATCCGTGTAGAAGTCGTCGTTTGATTTATCGGCGGACTGCGGTGCATCGTCAGACGTATCGGTTACATCCGTTACGTCCGGCTCATCGGCTGTCGCTGCATGACCTGCATCGTCATCGTATGTCTCGTCTGAAGCGTCAGTCTGTGCAGCCTCATTGACTACGTCAGCTTCTGTCATATCTGCCGGCTGCGTCTCATGTGTCACCTCAGCTTCATTCTTCACCGCGTCGTCGCTTACCCCGAGACTGTCGGGCAGCTTCGTGTCGATACCGAATATCCGTCCAAGATTCTCCATGTTCTCATACGTCTCGCGTCCGATTGCGGGAAGCTCCGCCGCACGGCTTGCAAGCTCCGCGATATGCCTGAGCTGATCCTTGTACACGTCGCAGAGAATCGCCGAATAGTCAGCCACGGCGCGTCTGAGCACGTCCATGACCTCGCACTCGGAGGCGACCTTGACGAGCGTTTCCGAAATGATGCGTCTGCACGCATCGGTGCATCTCGCGTTCATCTCATCGGACGCGCGGGTAGCCTCAGCCGTGATTTTATCGGCATTTTCGCGGGCGCTTCTCTCGGTGTCAGCTGCGATCTCAGCCGCAAAGTCGCGCAGCCGCTCCGATTCATGACGTGCATCGTCCATCAGCGCGGCGCTTTTTTCGTTCGCTTCACCGAGCATCGCGTCGGATTTTGAACGTGCGTCGGAAATAAGTCTGTCCGCTTCCGACTTTGCGTCAATGCGCAGTTTATCGGCGTCTGACCTTGCATTCTCCGTCATTCTTTCGCATGAGTCAATTGTCTGCCTGTATTTTTCAACTGCGGCTTCTGCCTTTGCAAGTCTTGTCCGCAAATTATTGTTTTCATTTTCAAGCTCAGTATAAGCATCGGCGATGTCCTCGACGAACATGTCCACCTGCTGCTTGGAGTAGCCTCTGAGCTGATTTGCGAATTTCGGGTAATTAAACCCCGTACCGTTATTCATAAGCATTTCCTCCGTGAGCCGTCATATATATTTTTCGGCGGACAGGCGAAGCTTGCCGTGACGTGTGCTTCCGCCGACCTCGCCTATGATGAATTTGCCGTATCCGCGCACGGACAGTATATCACCCGCCGCAACCTGCTTTTCCTTTGCCGTCTGCGTGATGTAGCTCAAGTCCGTCATACCGCTTTCACACAGCCTTGACGCGCTGTCACGGCTGACACCACACAATGCCGCTACCACCGCGTCAAGCCTCAGCGACGCGACAGTGACTGATATTTTTTCCGTTTTAGGCAGCGGCAGGATGAACTCGCCGTCATACTTTGCCGCACACACCTTGTCGCGCCCCGCTTTTACAAGGCTTTCGATTATAAACGGCGCGATCTTGTCTCTGACGAACACCGCCGCGCTGAAATCGCCGGTTACCGCGATATCACCTATGACCTCGCGCTCGACACCAAGCGCGAGGAGCGATCCCATCCAGTCGCGGCGGGTAAGTGTACTCCATCCGCTGCCGCGAAGCGAGAGCGTCGTTATGCCGCAGTCGACCGTGCCGGTTCTTACAAGTGCCGCGATGTATTCGCACCGCTCGTCCGATTCCGTCGGCAGCCTTGCGATATCCGCATCTGCTGCCCAGTCGGGAAGAAGAATGAGACAGCGCCTCAGGCAGCCTGCACTTCCGCCGTAGAAGTACGCGTCATTTGCGCCGGTACATTTCCTGACGGCCGCCGCGGCGTATCGTTGCTCTGCAGGGGTGAGAAAATCGGTCGTGACCGGCACACTTTCCGCCGCACGGCACAAGTCGGATATGCGCCGCTCGGAGAGCTTCATATCCTCCGCGCCCGGTGAATTCGGATTATTTGACATAGTCCCTCCGCATAATGCCGGATTATCAAAAGGCGAAACAGCCACGGTCAACCGTCGGTCTGTTTCGCCCGTTTATCTTGTTTGCCGTACCGACGTACAGTGTCAGCGCACAAATGTGGTACACTCCTCGGCTTATCCTTCGGTGCATTCGTATGGTACACTCCTCGGGTATTCCCTCGGTGTATCAGCAGGGATCGCAATTTGGATTACCCTTCGGCGTACCTCAGAAATCCATTTCGCCGTCGGACGTGCTGCTCTCGGCTGTCGGCTTCTGACGTGTCGCTCTCGATGCAACCTTCGCATCACCTACTTCGACATTGCTCGGCGTGATGATGTATGCGTTCGAAGCTACCTTCTTCAGATCGCCGTCGATTGAATACGCGACACCCGACAGAAAGTCGATGAGACGGCGCGCAGTCTCCTTGTTGGTCTCTTCAAGATTGAGGACTACCGTGCGGTTGCCCAGCAGATGATCCGCTATCTGTGACACGCACTCGAATGAATTCGGCTTTACTACCTTCATTTCAAGTGCTGCGCCGGATGACATCGAGACTCCGCCCGCCGCACCGTAGTCACCTCCGGTGTACTGAGGCGCGCCTCCGCCGTATGACTGTGTATCGTCATAGCCGTAGTCCGCGCTGCCGTCGGTCTGATCGCCCTCGGCACCGGGGAACTGGCTGTAATAATCGTCGTCCTGGTATGTGTCCTCGTACATATTTGCATCAGAAGTATCTTTCTGACCATTTCTTAACTTGTCAAACGTATCTTTGATTCCCATCGTGATCCCCTCCAGAATAAATTATGATATTTTTTTCCACGGATAAGAATTTACCTGTAGTTCCGCCGTCCGAATATCGCACTTCCGACGCGAACCATGGTCGAGCCTTCCTCAATTGCTTCCTCAAAGCTGTCGCTCATACCCATGGACAAAACAGGGCTTACTATATTATCCGATTTTTTTTGCCAAATGTCAAGAAATATTCCGTAAGTTTTACTGAAATATTTGTTATATTCACACTTTTTTTCGCAAATAGGTGCCATTGTCATAATTCCGCATACGGAAATGCCCTTAATATCCCTTATATGTGATAAGAATTCCTCCGCCTCGGAAGGCGACACGCCGCCCTTCGATTCCTCGTCACCGATATTTATCTCCGCAAGAATATCGGTAGTGATACCGAGCGCCTCACTGCGGCGTCCGATCTCCTCGGCAAGATACACACTGTCGACGGAATGAATCATTTCGACCTTGCCGACGATCTGACGCACCTTGTTGGTCTGGAGTGTACCGATGAGGTGAAGATGAGCTTTTCCCGCAAGCGCGTCATACTTCGATAACAGCTCCTGAACACGGTTTTCGCCGACGTACTCTAGCCCCAGCTCGTTTATCGCAAAAAGAATCTCCTCGATGGGAACAGTCTTGGTCGCGGCAAGGAGAGTGACCTCGCCGCTTCCTCCGCGCCGTGCTTTTGCACGCTCAATACGCTCGCAAACTGAATTATAATTGTCGCGTATTTCGTCAAATCTTGTCATTTATGAATTCTCCCCTATCTTGCGATTATCTTGCCGTTGTATAGCCCCTTGCCCTCGATTATGACGCTGTCACTGCGCGCGATGTAGCTGTACGGACTATTCGGTGCGGTATCTGTTTCAGCATCAGCTCCGTCACCCGTTTCGGCGTCGGCTTTGACCTTCAGCGGGTCAGTTTCCGTTACTATGTATTGCGATTCGTACTCGGCGAGTATCTCAACCCGCTTGAATACGACCTTCGTGCCGTCAAGCGTATATACTCCGGTCACACCGTCCGAAATACGCACCGCACTTTTCGGCACACCGAGTCCGTCGTACTCCCTTACGGTGACCTCCGCCGGCTGAGTGCGGTCGAAGGTAAAACCCTCGGGTATGAGATCGGTTTTGAAAATTATCGCGCCGTCATTCCCCGATTCAAGCGTGCGCACGACCTGCATTTCGATTGACGCAGTGCCTGACGCGGTGAAGTGCACGTCACACCAGTCGCCGACGCTGTAGAGCTTCGCATCAGCCGCCGAGACGGGACAGTACGCGTACCACACGGGACTCGTAACGATCTTTCCGACAGTGCCGGAAGCGCTCACAGGCTCAGATCTCATTTTTTCGGAAAACTCCTCATAGGTAAGCGTGTTCACGCTTGATGAGGAAAACAGCGTTTCATAGCCGTCTACCGAGCTGTAATAATAGCCACTGACAGGAGTGCATATGCTTGCTCCCGCCGTACCGAACTGAGCCTGAACGGAAGTTTTTTCACCTTCAAGCGACTGGCGCAGCGCGCCGAGATCGGCAATTTTGCCGGTAATTACGCCGCTTCGGTCACAGTCGGCTATAAAGGAGCTTCTCAGTGAGTGGGCGTCGCCGAAGTTGCCGTTCGAAAAGCTTTCGCGTATTGAATCGAGCGACGCGTATGTTTTTTTATCGGTCGCGGAGGCGTTGGTCATCGTAAGGTTTTCCTTGCTGCCGATGCTGTCAAGTATACCGAGCAGTGTGTCGATTTCGGCAAGGCGGGTGCGCGCGTCGGCGCTGACCGAACCGTAAGTTTTTACGACAAGCTCATTTTTCGAAACCTTTTCACCCTCGCGAACAATCGCGGACGGAGTACCGCTGCCCTTAAGCAGTGTCTCATCGCGTATTATGAGGCTTTCAAACGACAATACGTCGGAGGAGCTCTGCGGATACACCGTTTCGACGGTTACCTCCGAGGTCGCTTTGCGCCATATGTGATAGCCGATATAAGTAAGGATGGCGACGGACAGCACAAATGACAGTACTGAGGTTACCACGCGCTTGAGATATTCGCGGTCGAGGGTATTGAACATGATCGTCATCCTTTCTGTGGAAGATAATATGCTCTGGATTTTTGATGAAGGATTAATCGTGGGATTTGGCAGAGGAGGATTATATATCTGCCCGTCGATTTCTTGCGATATCGCTCGTACACCAACCTGTTTAGCTTAAAGCGATACTCTGCGAATACCCATAACGGGTTTTTTCTTGTTACTTTTCTGCGGAGAAAAGTAACCAAAAG
>CAZMRH010000036.1:0-13924 GCA_964568705.1 uncultured Lachnospiraceae bacterium | reverse complement strand
GATGGCGAGAAACCCAAAGGCTTCGAGACGGAAGCGGATGTTGCCTCAGGACTTATCACCGAAGCGCAGTTCAAAGTAGCGAAGGACGGCTGCCCGTATATGGAAGTGCCGCTCGGCACAGGTCACGTCGATTTCGATAAATACCTCGCTGCGCTTAAAGCTGTACCGTATGACGGATTTCTCACCGTTGAGCGTGAGGTCGGCGAAAATCCAGAGGCGGACATACGTCTCGCAGTCGACTTTCTGAAGTCAAAGATAGGTTAAGCGGAAAATGAGCCGAAAAAATCTCCCCATGACGAGAGCGTCACGGGGAGATTTGTATTACATGCAGTATGTTTCGTCGAGCGCTTTAAGCTCGTTGAAGGTGTCGATTTCAATGATGTCGTCGAAGCTGCACTTGCGGGCTGAAACCTTGTAATTATTTTTGCAGTAGCCGAGCGCGATCTGATCCCAGTATCGCTCCTTGCCGCCGGGAGCCTTGTAGACTGTCTGAACGTCCTCCGACAGCTTCTCGCCGTCCTCTCCCGACCAGTACGAGATGCCGAACAGGTGATAACAGTTCACGCCGCCGAGGTCAAGTGACATGATGCGGTCGTTCTCCACCGTGAAGCACCAGTCGTCAGTCTGATCGACAGGCACGCCGATGTAGTTCGATGAATACTGATACTTCGTGATGAGCTTCGGATTGTAGAGCAGGAGATCCGCCTCAAGGATGTACGCGTTTGACAGATAATCGCGCGCGTAGTACACCGACGAGATGTTGTTCGCTTCATTGTAGACGGGATTGTCGATGAAGTGGATCATCGGATACTTGTAGGTGAGCTGATCGAACTGCTCCCACAGATAGCCGCGCACAAGATATATCTCCTCGATGCCCGCCGCGACTACCGCGTCAAGCATTGAGTCTATGATACGGGTACCCTTGACGCGTACCAGCGGCTTCGGGGTGTTGAAGGTGATAGGGGCAAGACGCGAGCCGAAGCCTGCGGCTATAAATACCGCGCGCTTTACGCGGAATACTTCAAGTGCGTCAATTCCCTTTTCGGTGATCGCGTTGCCGCTCGTCAGTCCCGCGCTGCCTGTTTCTGTGAGAATTTTATTCACCGCACCGACTGACAGTCCCACCCCCTGCGCGATGCTGCGCTGTGATTCGCTGGAGGTGTGCTCGGTCAGATAGACCAGAACGTCAAATTGTTTTTTTGTCATCATTTTGCTTTCTTCCTTAGTTGATTTCTTCGGCTGCCGCGCTGTTTGCGGCAGAGATTTTTTCGGCTGACCGACGCGTGAGAAAATGCCTTACGACAGCGATGATACCCTTCAGTAGAAGGTTTACAAGCAGTATCGCAAGTGACACTATCG
Organism: uncultured Lachnospiraceae bacterium; assembly: GCA_964568705.1. GTDB lineage: Bacteria > Bacillota > Clostridia > Oscillospirales > CAG-272 > CAZMRH01. The sequence goes on along the minus strand of CAZMRH010000036.1, from coordinate 12,565 downwards.
CCGCGTATTCAAGCTGCATCTGCGCTTCAAACTGATTTATCATCAGCGCGACGGGCTTTGTCGAGGTATTCGCGAGAAACGACACGGCGGAAATCGTCATCATGCAGTTGACGAAGAAGTACGAAGCCATCTCAAGTATCGTCGGCAGACTTTGCGGCAGAAGCACATCGCGTATCATGCGCAGACGGCTGATACCGAGCGTCTGTCCAACTGATTCAAGATTTTCGTTTAGCTTGTGCATGCAGTTGTACATCATGATGTAGGGGGACGCGAAGAAATGTACAAGGTTGACAAGCACCATTATCGCGAGAGTCCCGTAAAGCGGCGTGCTCTTGAACACGATTATGTACGAAAGACCGAGTACGATACCGGGGATCGCTGCAGTCGTCAGTGACATGAGGTGCAGAAACCGCGACATCTTAGACTGCATACGCGCTGTCAGATACGCACAGGTGAATGACACGAGAATACCGACGAGCGATACGAGACACGCTATTACGACGGAATTCGTAAGATACCTGCCGACATTCATGCCGAAGGCTTCCGTGATGTTTTTGAGTGTGAAGCTATTGTTGAGCGGATATTTTACGGTGAAGCCGATAATCGAGAAGATGATGACCGGAGTGAGCGCAAACAGCGATACGGCGATACAGTAGATATATGATGATGCCTTTGCGATACCGCTTTTCGCAAGCTCGAAGCTCTTCACGACGAAGGTCTGATTGCCCTTGTCCTTGTTGAAAACGTCAAAGATAAACGCGACGACCGCCGGAATTAGCAGGAATGTACCGTACACCGCGCCCTTGCCGAAGTCAAGCCTGCCGATGACCTCCTGATAGAGGATGACCGGTACTGTCTTGTACTTCCCGCCGATGATGAGCGGTACGCCGTAGTCGGTGATTATCATGGTAAAGACGGAGAATGCGACGGAAATGAGCGGCTTGCGCAGATACGGAAACGTGATCTGCGTAAATTGACGTAAACGCGGTATGCCGAGTATCTTTGCCGCTTCATACTGCGTGTAGTCCTCGTAGTTCATGATGTTTGTGAACATCAGGAATGCGACGGGGAAGGCGTACATCACGCTTCCCGTAACGATGCCCCAGAAGCCGTAGATAGAGCCTGTGAATCCGAAAAGATTTGTGAATATGCCGTTGTTTCCGAGCAGCACCTTAAGACTCATACCGTGCGAAATCGACGGGATGAGCATGGGTATGACAAGGATGGCGCTGAACAGACCCTTGAATTTTATGGCTGTACGCGAGATGCATACCGCGAGAAAATACGACATTACAAGAGTTATAAGCGTGGCGACAAGCGTGACCGTAAGTGAGTTCGCGACTGCTGTGGGGAAAGACGAATCGCTCATCGCTTTTGAGAAATTCTCGCTTGTGATGAAGAAGAACATGCGCACAAGCGGCACAAGCACAAGCACGATGAATACGATACCTATGCAGAGCTTGGTGATGTTCGCGTTCGCCAGATACCCGCGCAGGCGGCGGTGAAGCGGAGCTTTGGTAATTTCCATAGCCTACCTCACATACTTTACGAGCGAATTTATCTTCGCCTGCAGATTGTCGATAACGAAGGAGCGCACATAGTCGTCAGCCGGATTTGAAATGATGCTTTCCGGCGTGTCCATCTGCACCATATGCGCTTCACGCATTACGATGATGCGGTCGGACAGTGCGAACGCTTCCTCCTGATCGTGGGTGATGTAGATCATTGTGGTCTTGAATTCGTGCTGGATATTCTTTATCTCCTCGCGGAGTCTGAGCCTTGTCGCAACGTCGAGCGCGGACATCGGCTCATCGAACAGGATGATGTCGGGATTCTGCACCATCGTGCGGGCAATCGCGACTCTCTGCTGCTGACCGCCCGACAGCTCATACGGCTTTTTGCTTATGTGCTCATCAAGTCCCATGCGGGATATCATCCGGAGTGCGGCTTCGCGCGCTCCGGATTTTGTTTCCTTATGGATTTTAAGTGAGTATTCCACGTTGCCGAGCACGGTCATGTTCTCGAACAGCGCGTAATTCTGAAAGACTATACCCATGCCGCGTCTGGAGCTCGGCAGATGAGTGATGTCCTTGCCGTCCTTGATGACAGTGCCGTTCGACGGCTCAAGCAGACCGATTAGTATGCGCAGAAGCGTGGTCTTGCCGCAGCCGGACGGGCCGAGTATCGAGATGAACTCGCCGTCGTTCACCTTAAAGCTGACATCGTCGAGAGTGCGTTTTTTGTCAAACATCTTTGAGAGATGACTGACTTCGAGCTTAACTGAAGGATTTTGCATTGATAGGTCTCCCTTACTTAATTGTAGCTTAGTATTTCCAAAGGTCAAGAAGTCTGGTCTTTTCGGCCGCGGTATTGCCGCTCATATCGGCATATTTTATGTCGGACGGGAAGTTTTCGATGACGAAGTCTATGTCCTTGTAGACCTTTTCGGGATAATACTTTTCGCAGTTTTCCTGATTGAGCGTGTTGTAGAAGAAGTCGAATACTTCCTTGACGCACTGACGTGTTTCCTTGCCCTTGATCATTGCAACACCGTACATTGAGAAGGGTGAGCCTTCCTCGAAGAAGTGGATCTCAAGACCGGCGCCGTCTGTGTTGTTCTTTTCAACTGCCTGAGCGGTCATGCCGAGGCCTATACCGGCTTCGCCTGCGATGAGGTTATTGATGGGGCCTGAGCCGGAGGATGTGTACTCGGTGATGTTTTCGTTAAGCTTGTCAAAGTATGCGAGCGCTTCAGTCTCACCCATTGAATTTACAAGTGATTTGTAGAACATGTAGCCTGTTCCGGAGGACTTGGGGTTCGGCATGCAGATGAGTCCCTTGTATTCGGGCTTGAGAAGATCAGCGTAGCAGGTCGGGACTGCGACTCCCTTTGAGTCGAGCACGGACTTGTTTACGACGATGGCACCGCCGTTGCGAAGCTCGGGGATAAAGGTCGTGCCTGTTACCGCGTCGTCGGTGTAAATTGACATGTCGTAGGACGAGAGGTCTGCAAGCACACCTGCGGCACTGAGCTGTTCGAGATAGCCGTACTCAAGGTCGTGTGTGATGTCGCATTCCGTAGCGGTTCCCGAAGCTTTGAGAGCCGCGCCGTGGTCGCCCGAGGTCTTGTACTCGATTACAATGTTGTAATCGGGGAACTGCTCGGTCAGGCGCTGACGGATGTATTCAACACGGAAGTCCTCGGCACTGGTGAAGATGGTGACTGTTTCAGTTTCCTTTTTCCCGCAGCCGCTGAATACAAATGCTGACAGGAGCATGACGAGCGCGAGTGTCAGGGATACGATTTTTCTTGCGTTTTTCATGGTTTTCTTCCTTTCTTGTTGTGGCAAATTAATGCCTGATTTATATGGGTTATCAATGGGGGTGCGTTGTTCAAAAATGTCCATAAGCTCGAAAAAAGTGAACGATTTTGCCAAATTTACAAGCTAATATTACCAAAAGAAAAGCTCCGCTCATTCGGACGCTTTTCTTTTGGTATGGTGAACATTTTATATGCGGTGCCTTATTTCTGCGCCGAGACTGCCGCCTCAGGGACCTTTTTGTCTGCTGTACTGTCTGCCGGAGGAGTTGCCCCGCGTGAGAGACGCCCGATTATATAATCTGCGCCCGCCTCACCGCTGTGGCCGAGGTTGTAGAAATACTCATGCTTGAGATTGTCGATATCCTGCGCGTAGTCTGCCTGGTGAGCGAGAAGTTCATCGACGGCATCGGATATATGCGCCGTCTCCTCTTTGCTGATCGCCTTGCCGACTATCGAACGCGCGGTGATGTCAAAGGGCTTGAGCTTGATTTTGTCATAATCCTTGTTGAGTACCTTCATCTTCGTGTTGACGAACAGCGTCGGCTTGTTGGTGGTGAAGCTGAACTCAAAGCAGATAGCCGACCAGTCGGTGATGACCATATCGGCGGTATAAACGGTAACATTAGATGAGAAGTCCGTCTCTATCATGAAGTCGTCGCTGAAGCGGTCCTGATACTTCTCGAAGATTTTCTCCATCTGCATGGGGAAACGCTTGATGTACTGAGGATGCGGACGGACGATCACCTTGTACTTGTCGCAGATAAGCTCGGAGAGGATGTTGTCAAGACAGCTGTCAAGAAGATTGTCGTACTGCCATGACGGTGCGACGAGGATGACCGGCTTGTCATGCTGCACCTTTTCCATTTTATCATATGCGGCGATCATATTATCTATTAGTCCGTAGCCGAACTTGACGATGCGCTTCTTACGTGTGCCGCGAAGCTCTTCCATCTCGCGTACTTCTATTCCCTGTGCGCGGCTGGTGGCGAATATCGTATCAAAGTAGTCGAGCGCGCCGGGACGGTAGCCCATGTTGAGTGTCGAGCAGGCATGGTCGATGTAGACATATTCGACTGTGTCGCACACCTTGGAGCGTTTTATGTGATACTTCTGCAAGTCGGGGGTGGTCATGACGACCATCTTGCACTCGAGCTTCATCATCAGTGTGATGAGCTGATTCCCGGCGATGTAGTAGGGGCGGATGCGGGGGTTGTCCATCTTGAAGATAGCGTCTTTCGGATCACTTGTCACATAATATATCGTCTCATCCGAATTTTTAAGAAGTGCTTCAATAACATTCTGGAAATATTTATAGAATCCGCTTCCCTCGGAGTAGAACATCAGACGCATCTTCGAGAGCGTGTCGCCCGAGCACAGCTCGCGGTAGTATTTTCTCGAGAGCTTATTGTTTTCCTTGGCGACCGCCTGATCGGCTTTCGCCTTTTCCTTCATCTTATTCAGCGTTTTGTAGTCTATGTACTTTTTCGGACTGTAGATTAAGTTTACGATATACATGACGGGGATGGAGAACAGGTTTCCGAATATCCAGTACAGACCTACGCCTGCGGGAACGAGGAACGCGAAGTAGGTTGAAAAGGCGATCATGAATACTGTCATGCCCCACTTTGCGGCTACACCCTGCTCAATCTGAAGCACATTGATCCTGTTCTGCACGATGCACATGATTAGTGCGCTCAGCCCTGCGAGAATCGGTATAAGGAACAGAAGATTCAGCACCCTGATGCTCGGAGTCGCCGAAAGGTCGAAGCCGAGGAAATTCATGTTGATGTTCTGCATACTCTGCATGTAACCGCCGACATCCTGACCCTGAAGTGTGCCGTTCTGAAGCGACATGAACGCGTCTGCGTTCGCGGGATCATGGACACAGCGCATCACCACAAGCTCGGGCGATGATCCGAGCTGGGACATGCCCAGTATCTCGGAAGCCTTAGAGGTGAACGCGGTGATGACCTCAGTCGGGAAGTGTAGAATATGCCTGAGCGGACGATAGACAACGTCGATAAGTCCGAAGATGAGCGGAAGCTGAAGAAGAAGCGGAATCGTACCCGCGAACGGACTGTATTTTTCCTTTTTATAGAGCTTGCTCTGCGCGTCGAGAAGTCCGTCGTTGTCGTCACAGTACACGTATTTCAGCGCGTCAAGCTCCGGTTTCATCTTTATCATTTTCACGGAATTTTTCTGAACCAGAAGTGATACGGGGAACAGAATGAACTTCGTGAAAAGCGTAAATACAATGATTGACAGGCCGTAGTCGCCGATTATGTCGAAGCAGAACTTCATGACATAGCCGAGCGGCGTGCCGAGAATTTGCCCGATAATACCCATGCCTTTATTATTCCTTGCATCCGATCTTCCCGAAATCGGGGAATATACGGAAGAAAACCTTTCCTATTATTTCATCCTCGCTGACAAAAGGATCGTCCCAGAAGCGTGAGTCAAGTGACTCGCTTCTGTTGTCACCCAGTACATAACAGCATCCGTCGGGGACCGTCAGCGCTTCTGTTGTCTTGTGCGATGAAGCCTTGCCGAAACTGTCCTCATATACGACGCCGTCAACGTACAATAGTCCGTCGCGAACCTCCACCGTATCACCGGGAACTGCCGCGATGCGCTTGACAATCACGTCGGACGAAACGTCGGTCTTGCGAAAAACCACTATATCACCTTTTTCGGGTGACGAATCATTGTATGCAAGCCTGTCGGCAAGCACCCATGAGCCTTTCTCAAGCGTAGAGATCATCGATTCACCGACAACTATCGTAAGCGATACGACTGTTTTGCTGACAATGAACGCTGCGAGCAGTGCTGCCGCGACGATTATTAGAAAACGCCGGTTCAGGCCGGACGACCCGCCGGCGCGGTCAGCATTACTCTTTTTTGCCCGAGTCACGGTTGATATTTTTGAGGTTCTGATCCTCCTCGGGAATATCGGAATCGTCGAATTCATCATCGTAGTCGATCACTTCATCCTTAAGAGAGGTCTGAGCCTGTGCTGCTGCATCATCCTCATTCTTCTTCTTCAGCTTGCTCTTGAGCTTTTTGAAATAAAAACCGAAGGCAGCGGCACCGGCGATAACGATACCTGCAACGACCTGAACAATATAAGTCATTGCTGACGGATCGATGTATGCGTTGGCGGTAAGCGAAAACAGCACGAGTCCCATGCCGAAGAATCCTGCAAAGCAGACTGCATTAATGATCTTTTTCATAATATATCGGGTTTAACCTTTCAAAATCAATTAGGATTATATGAATATCCGTGTAAGCTGAATTCTCATAAATGTATTATAATCTTGATTATTATACATCGCGCGATGAAGAAAGTCAATACATATACGACACTTTCCGTCAGTGCCGCAAGTATTGATTTGTTCACTTGAATCTGCTATAATAACAGCAGATATGCAGATTTTGATAAAATAAAAGCGGTCGTTTACGCTTTAAAACAATTTTTGCCGGACGGTATAATAAAATGAAAAAAAAATTAATCAATAAAACGAATACTCAGGATACCGGGATAGAAGCGCAGACTGACGCGGAGCGTGAAAACATGCGCGAAGCGGGAGACGAGGATATGTCGGCCTCCGCGCGCAGACTGCTCGGCACACGCGGCAGTGCCGCATTCGATGAGGATGAAGCGGACGATACGCCCGTCGAAAAAGTCGGATTCTGGGAGAACTACTGGTATCATCATAAGTGGAAAACGATCATCATCGGGTTTTTCGCGATTGTCGGCATCGCCACGCTTGTTCAGATACTGACGCGCACAGAGCCTGATATAAATATCATGTATGCGGGACCCGCATACGTACCGTCAGCCGAATACAATGAGCTGTGTGCGGTATTCGAGAACATCATGCCGGAGGATTACAACGGCGACGGTAAAAAGAGCGTCGCCTTTAAGAACCTGATGATAAAATCCGATATGCAGATAGCAGCAGATAAAACCGCGGCGGAACAAGCGGGTGTAGAATATATGCTTGACAGCCGTGCAAACAGCGAGTCAAAGAGTGTGTTCTCCACGGAAATACTTGCCGGAGAATACGTGGTGCTGCTGCTTGACAAGTCGCTTTATGATGAGGCGCTAACGGGCGGGGGCCTGTCTCCTCTGTCGGAGGTGTTCGACGGCGAAGTCATGGGGGCTGCAGATGAATATTCGGTGCGGCTCGGCGACATGAAACTGTACAAATACTATAAGGCAATGCAGATACTGCCCGAGGATACGCTGCTGTGCGTGAGGAGCGTGTCGACGATGAAGTTTTTCGAGAACAGCAAGAAGCGGGAGAAAATCCGTGAAAATCATCTTGATTATATACGCAGCGCAGCCGCCTTCGAATATCCTGTCGGATTTGTCGACGACGGCTGCGAATGAAGGTTGATTAATAAAACCAGCCCTTTGTGTCATATTCCTTTACCATTTTCCAGTTATTGAAATCAGCTGCGTCACCGTAGATGTCATAATAGTAGACCTTTGATTCGTGTGTTCCGGTCTGTGAGCTTTTATAGAAGTGGCGAACGATGTCGGCATCCTCTGCGATCTCGTCGAGAGGTGTACCGTATGCCGAATAGTCAAGCCCTGCGGATTTGATTATGGTTGCTGGGATATTTTTCAGCGATACGGGAGCTTTGGATGTGCGAAGCGGTGTGCCTTCTTCGCCTGCAGCCTTGTAAAACATACCGATGCAAGTTGCTTTTTCCACCGGTCTGGAATCGTTGATGGGCTCGCCATGATCGGCGAGGATGATAATGGTTGCATCCTTGTATATTCCCTTGCTCTTTAAAACATCAAAAGCATTAAACAAAATATTGAAACAACCTTTGGTTTGAGTCATTCTGTTTGTTTCAGTATTGCCATACACTCCGTCGACTGTCAGCTTATACGGCGGATGCGGACCGATGAAGTGATAGAATTTAAAGTAATTGGCAGCAGAATCCGCAGTAAGAGCCATAGTCTGAGTTTTGTATACGGTTTCGTCGATTATATATCTGTTACTATCCTTATGAATACCGAGATTCATGTCGTCAGAGTAAAACCAAAAGAATGGTTTCAGGAAAACCGGAGCATAACGATAAGTAGATAAAACAGACATGTTCTTGATCAGGTTGGGAGCATAAATGTCCTCGAATTGATCAGTCATATTCGAAACGTAATCGAGATATTTTCTGTCACAGCCGAACAGCGTGCTTATATCTCCGTACATATCAATCGTATAATTGGCGTCGGTCAAATCCTTAAGAATATGTCTGTCGCCGGATTCCCATGATTTATCAAAGAAATCAGAGGCATTTGTCTGATAAATATTTTCATCATATCCCGTGAGCATGTAATTTACAGCAGGCATCGTGCGTGCAAATTCGGATACTGCGTTAGTGTAGCTGACGAAGCCGTCCAGCTTATCAAAAAAATCAGGATCAACTGAAAGCACCTCTGCAACTGTACTGTAATCCAGTCTGTCAAGAAGAAACACTAGTGTATTTTTATTTGCTGAATAATCAACGAAGTCCTTATATGTCAGGTATAAAGATTGCTCCTCGGATGCAGTATTCCCGTTCGTTTCGTCATTCGCCGGCTTGGTCGCAAGTATGCTTATAAGTCCGGCAACTTGCATAAGAACAAGTAAAATGCTCAGAAATTTCAGCAAATAACCCCATATTTTACGGGTGAAAATCAAAGCGATAAACGGAATTATAAAAACAACGATCCATAACAGCAGGTTTAATAACACCTGCCCTTTTTGTGTCGTCCATATTATTTTTTCTCCGGTCATCGCCGACATCTTGCCCCCGATGGAGTTACCTTGAATATAACCGCAGAGTGTTAATGAAAATACAGCGGTTACAGCTATATCGAATATTTTCCCACGCAGAAGAGCAAGCAGCAAAGACGCAGCAAAAAATACACACAGAGTAAATACCCCCATGATTTTAGCTACATCTGACGTAGTGAAAACGAGAGAGGATTCGTTTGATGATACCATTTCAAACGGACCGAAAAATAAAAAAGTAAAGCATGCCGTAAAGACAGCAAGGGCCGATAAAACCAAACGATTCCAATATGTACGCTCATCATGCCAAAAAGCTTTCAATTTGGTTGTAGCGGATATATCCGGAGTTCTTAACTGTTCTGTCAAAAAATCACTCCTTGTTTGCTCATAATGTTAAGTGCAGCAGGATAATTAATGCTAAAACTGAATTTCACGTTAATTATTCTACAATAAGAAAGACAAAAAGTCAACGTATTAGACAAATTCGCGCAAAATTATTATATATTGCATGACATACACGACGTATACGCAGCCGCCTTCGAATATCCTGTCGGATACGTCGACGACGGCTGCGAATGAAGGTTGATTAATAGAACCAGCCCTTTGTGTCATATTCTTTTGCCATTTTCCAGTTATTAAAATCAGCTGCGTCACCGTAGATGTCATAATAGTAGACCTTTGATTCGTGTGTTCCTGGTTGTGAGCTCTTGTAGAAGTGACGCACGACGACGGCGTCCTCCGCGACCTCGTCGAGAGGCGTACCGTATGCCGAATAGTCAAGCCCTGCTGATTTAACAATCGTTGCGGGAATATTCTTGAGCGATACGGGAGCTTTGGAAATACGGAGCGGTGTTCCTTCATCACCCGATGCCTTATAGAACATACCGATGCACGTCGCCTTTTGTACGGGAGTCGCGTCATTTACCGGCTCACCGTGGTCGGCGAGAATGATGATGGTTGCGTCTTTGTATATTCCTTCTTCCTTCATTTTATCAAAAGCATCATACAGGATGTTGAAGCAGCCCTCGGTTTGTTCAACAAGGCTTGTTTCCACAGAGCCGCGCACTCCGTTGACAGTCAGCTTATAAGGCGGATGCGGACCGTTGAAGTGGTAGAATTTAAAGCATCCGTTATCCGAATCGGCGGTTATTGACTCCAACTGGGTCTTGTACACGGCTTCTTCGATCATATATCTGTTGCTGTCATCGTGGATGCCGAGATTCATGTCGTCGGTGTAGCACCAGAAGAACGGCTTCATCATGACTGGCGAATAGCGGTATGCCGAAAGTGACGATACATTTGTGATAAGTGTGGGAACGGAGATGTCCTCCGCGTCGTCTGTCATATTAGAAACATAGTCGAGATACTTTCTGTCGCTGCCGAACATAGAGGTAATATCTCCGTACAGATCAATCTCATAATCTGCGTCGGTCAGATCCTTGAGTATATGCCTGTCGCCGGATTCCCATGACTTGTCGAAGAATTCGGAAGCCTTGGTCTGATAGACATCCTCGTCGTATCCGGTGAGCATGTAGTTTGCGGCGGGCATCGTGCGTGCAAATTCGGAAATCGCATTAGTGTAACTGACGAATCCGTCAAGCCTGTCAAAGAAGGTCAGGTCATCCTTGAGCACCTCGGTGATGACATCGTAATCCAGTCTGTCGAGCAGGAATACAAGAGTATTCTTTTTTGCGGAGTAAGCGGTAAAATTTTTGTAAGTCAGATACATTGACTGTTTTTCCGATGAAAAATTTCCGTCAGTCTCACCCTTCACCGACTTGTCGGTGAGTATACTCATCAGCCCCGCGACCTGCATGAGGACGAGCGCAAGACTCAGGAATTTTACCGCATTTGCCCAGACCTTGCGGCTGAAATACAGAGTGATGAATGGAATAATGAATATCGCCGCCCATATCAGAAGGTTAATAATCATTTTACCCTTCTGGCCCTGCCATAGTATGGCGTCGCCGGTCAGCGTCGAAAGCTTCCCGCCGATAAAGTTGCCCTGAATATATCCGCAGAGTGTTAAGGAAAATACGGCTGAAAGAAGCAGATCAAAAATTTTGCCGCGCAGAATGGGAAGAATCAGCGTCAGTGCGGCAAACACGCATACTGAGAAAACCCCCATGATTCTTGCCACGTCATCGCCCGTGAAAACGAGTGAGGAAGCGTTGGAGGATGCTATTTCAAAGGGGCCGAAGAATAAAAAAGTGAAGCATGCGGCAAAGACAGCGCATGCCGACAAAATCAGACGGTTCAGGTATGAGCGGTCGTCTTTCCACAATGCTTTCAGCTTATCTTTCGCGGGTGTACACGAAACTTTTACTTGTTCTGTCAAAAAAATCACTCCTGTCTGCTCGCATAACTCCCCTTATTATACGGCATAATCAAGTAAAAGTCAATATAAAATTTGAAGAATTGCGGCAGGTGTATGTTGTAATATAAAGTTAGACAATGAAAATACAAGTTTACATTCGTTGTCAATCATATAAATTATATATTTTAAAAGAAAGGAGTAAAAAATAATGCGTATAGTCGGCATAACCACATCATGCGGTGAATACAAGGGAATTGCTTACAACAAACTTGTGTTTCATACACTTTCGCCATTAACAAGAAGTGATTCTTTTGGAGAAGAATGTGTAAGAAATTCTATCAATATCACTGACTGTGGACAAGTTCTTTCGGCGGTATCCGGTGAAATTCAGAAACTTATCGGCAGAGAAGTCGATATTTTCTACAACAGATACGGAAAACCTACGTCAATAATCTTGAAAGGAGACAAATAAATGCTTATTCTGTTACTCTTAGCAATCGGTTTTGTTATTGGTTTTATTGTATGTAAGAAAATAACAATGAATTCACAGGGAGAAATGAAATTCTGTAAAATATGTCCGTATGTTACAGAACATGAAAAGTTAAACGAAAATATAATCGAAAAGGAATCAAATATAAATGACTGAGGAGAATTTTTATCAACTAATCGAATTACTGGAAAATAAATTCGGTGATAATTATGCTCAAAACGGTGAAATATTTGATTATATTAATTCATTAAATAATGAATTAATATCAATAGGACAAAAGCTTGATTATATTTATGCGGCATTAGCAATGATGTTTGCAATCGGTTTAACAATATTAGTTATCTACATTTTGTACAGATGCATAGATAAATTCATTACATATTAAAGAAGGGAGTTACGCAAATGGAAATAACGGCAACACTCGTACAGCCGATTACAACCGCAATCAACGATGGTCTGACAACCCTCGTTCCTGTAGGTATCGGTATCATGGCTACGTTTATCGGTATAAGCCTGATTAAGCGTATAATCTATACGTTTCTTTAAGACTATGCCGGAAACGGCAGATGCAGAAGGAGAGAATAATATATTCTCTCCTCAGACTGAAGACAAAGCGGTTTCAGGATTAACATTCTGAAACCGCTTTGTTG
>CAZMRH010000035.1:0-14126 GCA_964568705.1 uncultured Lachnospiraceae bacterium | reverse complement strand
TCTTGAGCCGTGTGGTTATATTTGCACTATACCCGGCCATCTTCTGAAGCTGGGCGTTGGAAATATCTCTGTCTATGAGCATATGGAATAACTTCTTGTAACTGACTGCCATACCGCACCTCCAAGACTGTTGCATTTATTATATCACGAATGTGTGAAATATTCTACTGCTATCCGAAATGTTTTCGGGTAGCTTTTTTTATGCCTATTTTGGTACGGATTTTTCTCTTGCCTGTCCTTTAAGAGGTGAGGGGGTTTACTCCTGCCGTTCTCGTGGCCTACCTGTGAGGGTAGAAAAATTTTAAGTTCTTCGTCCAAAACGGCCTTTTCGTTCCAGTGAGATTTGAAGGGCAAAGAAATTTTGAAAACCTTCGTCAAAACGGTCTCTCCATCTCCAGTGAATGGTGAAGGGCAGAAAAATATGAGAAACTAATTGTTGATTTTTCATAATCAATAGAAAAATCAAAATCACTGTATCTGTGAAGCAAGGTTGAATTCGACTTTCCATTTCAAACTCGTTTAATCCTGCAAAAAATCTGGAACTAGTGTTTAACTTTAATACTCTTTCAGTATCATTTTCTAAATCATTATCTTTGTTTTTGAAGCTCAATTAAAGCATGCCTTGCGATTTTATTTGGCTTAGATTTGTTGTTTCCCCATCAGTTTACTGATGTGAAACCAACATGCAACTCTCTTGCTAAGCCTTATTGAAATTATACCAACTCAAAGCGTATTTTTATTATTTCATTAACTTACATAGGCAACTCCTTTGAGAATATAACTTAACATCATAAATTATATCATAAGCTTTAGCCAAATACAATAAATGAGAAAGCCTGACTAACGCTGTTTCCAAGTCAATAGAAAATATAAATTTTTAATATTTTCTGTCATTCCTGGTCGAAACAGGTAAGCAATAGTCCCGGATTGTCGCAAAATCGGCTATGGACATGCAGAAAATTTTGATCTTGGTATTGACAAACGAAATACTCCGTGATATTATTAGTTAGTAAAACTAAATATATTAAAAAGAAGAACAACTTAAGGAGCGACAAATGAACGATTTCGAGATGAATCTTAATGACATATTAGTCAATACTTTCAATAGCATTTTAAAGTATGAGGAGACCTCGCTGAAAACAATGGCCGATACTCCCGTAACAGTCAGCGAAGCGCATATGATCGAGTCGATATCAAAACGGTCGTGCAGCTCGACCGTCAGCGACATTGCTTACGACATGAAAATCTCGATCCCAACCGTCACGGTCGCGGTTAAAAAACTTGAAAAAAAGGGATTCGTTACGAAAGTCCCGTTTTCCGATGACGGACGGCGTTTTATCATCTCGCTCACCGAGAAGGGGGCTAAAGTTGACCGTGCGCACAGCGTCTTTCACAGAAGGATGGTGCGTAATATCAGCCGTGAGTTTTCCAACGATGAAAAGGAAGTGCTCCTCACATCCTTTAAAAAGCTTAACCAATTTTTCAAGGAAAAAATCGATACGTGATCAGATTATAATTAATTGGAGTAACCTATGAGCCTTAGAATATTATCCACCGGTACGGCGGTGCCGGAAAATTTAATCACAAACGACCGGCTTGCGCAACTGATGGACACCAGCGACGAATGGATTTCAACTCGCACGGGCATACACAGCCGCTTCATCGCTACCGACGAAGACCTGACCACGCTCTGCGAGCGTGCGGCAAGGACGGCGCTTGAAAGAGCCGGTATGCTTCCCTCTGACATAGACCTGATAATCTGCTCTACAATCAGCGGCGACTATATGTTCCCGTCGCTTGCCTGCAGCGTATCCGAGCGGTTTAGCCTTAGTTGTCCAGCATTTGACCTGAACGCCGCCTGCTCGGGTTTCATTTATGCTCTGGATGTCGCGGACGGATACCTCTCGTCGGGCAAAGCGAAAAACATCCTCATCATATGCGGCGAGATGTTGTCAAGAATGGTCGACTGGACCGACAGATCAACCTGTGTCCTCTTTGGGGACGGCGCCGCGGCATGTATTGTCACCGCCGGCAGCGCGGTGAGATATCTTAGACTCACTGCGTCGGGAAATACGAAAATGCTAACGATGTCGGTCGGAAACGGCAATAGTCCGTTTAAACCTAAACTTGATCAGGGCTTTCTTAAGATGCAGGGGCAAGACGTCTTCAAATTCGCCGTTACGATGATCGAGCAGGAGACAGAGGCGGCTCTTACCGCTCTTGGCATGAAACCTTCCGACATAGACCTGTATATGTTGCACCAGGCAAACAAGAGAATAATCGATGCTGCGAGAAACCGCCTCGGACAGCCCGAGGAAAAATTCCCAGTCAACATCAACCGGTACGGAAACATTTCATCTGTCTCAATCCCGATCCTTCTCGACGAAATGCTCGCCGAGGGGAAAATAATGAAGGGAAGCAAGCTGCTTCTTGCAGCCTTTGGCGCCGGAATGACCACCGGAACATGCATGATGATATGGGAGTAACTCGCGAAATAATTATCCGGGAGTATTCCATTCATATAAAAATTTTATTTTGGAGGCATATGAAATGCTTGAGAAAATTACAAAGGTAATAAGAGACTATAAGGAAGATCAATCGATCATAGTAACCGAGAATAACACTTTTGCTGAGCTTGGGCTTGATTCGCTGGCAACAGCCGAGCTTGTTATGAACCTTGAGGATGAACTCGGAGTAACCGTCGAGATGGATCAGAACATCAAAACGGTCGGCGACCTGATAAAAATACTTAATAAATAAATTTAAACAAGAGGAACGCTTATGATAAACTCACCACTCTGTGAGCTGGTTGGGATCAAATACCCGATATTTCAAGGTGGAATGGCGTGGATTGCTGACGCAAACCTTGCCGCGGCAGTATCAAACGCCGGCGGTCTCGGCATAATCGCCGCTGGAAACGCTCCTGCAGATTATGTAAGGCTGCAGATCAGGAAAGCGAAAGAACTTACTGAAAAACCATTCGGCATCAATATCATGCTAATGAGCCAATACGCTGCCGATATTGCTGCGCTCGTCGCCAGTGAGAAAGTGGCAGTTGTGACCACAGGCGCCGGGAATCCATCACAGTTTATGAAAACTTGGAATGAAGCGGGAATCAAAGTAATCCCCGTCGTTCCTTCAACAGGAATTGCGAAGATGGTTGAACGCGCCGGAGCCACTGCTGTCATTGCTGAGGGAGGCGAAAGTGGTGGGCATGTCGGCGAGACGACCACGATATGCCTCGTGCCGCAGGTTGTTGACGTTGTAAAAATCCCGGTACTCGCTGCCGGCGGGATCGCCGACGGCCGCGGAATAGCAGCCGCATTTATGCTCGGGGCTGTTGGAGTTCAGGTTGGCACCAGATTCCTTGTTACCAAGGAATGCGGCGTCCATCAGAAATATAAAGACAAGATAATAAAGGCTAAGGACATCGACACAATTACAACCGGTAAGAGACTCGGTCACCCGGTGCGCTCGCTCAAAACTCCTTTTTCCAGGGCTTTCTTTGATAAGGAATACGACATGAGTGTTACGAACGAGCAGCTTGAGGCTTTCGGCAACGGAGCACTCAAGATGGCAGCTGTTGACGGTGACTCTGAGAATGGCTGTTTTATGGCCGGTCAGATTGCCGGAATGGTCAATAAGGAACAGACCGCGCTCGAGATGATTGAAGAGATGTATGCCGAAGCTGAAACAATACTCTCAGGAGTGTCAAAATGGGTAAGATAGCCTTTGTTTTCGCCGGTCAGGGAGCGCAGTATCCCGGTATGGGTAAAGACCTGTATGAAAAATACCCATCAGTGCGTGGGATTTTCGATCTGCTCGGTGACAAGCTCAGAAAAATCGCTTTCGAAGGTCCGGCTGAGGAACTGAGTATTACGATCAACACTCAGCCCTGCCTTTTTTCCGTAGACCTTGCCTGCGCGCGTTTACTTGCTGAGAACGGCGTAGCCGCCGATGCTGTCGCTGGCTTTTCTCTCGGAGAGATACCGGCGGCTGCATTTGCCGGAATCATGAGTGACAGAGAAGCGTTCGACTTCGTTTCGCTGCGTGCCAGTGTTATGCAGAAAGCCGCATCGGAAAATCCCGGCGCCATGCTAGCTGTGATCAAACTCACGGCAGAGGAAGTAGGGAAGATATGCGCGTCGGTACCGGATGCCTGGCCGGTAAACTTCAACTGCCCCGGTCAGACCGTAGTCGCATGCGCTGAGAGTTCTGTTACTTTATTGCAATCTGCGGTATTAAATAACGGAGGGAAAGCAATCCGGCTTCAGGTCGGCGGCGCCTTCCACAGCCCGTTTATGGAGAGCGCAAGCGTGGAAATCCGAAATTATTTGAGTGACAAAACTCCCGGAGAAATGAAACTTCCCGTTTATTCAAATGTTACGGCGGATGTATATGGCGCGAGTCCGTGGGAACTGCTCTCACAGCAGGTGAAAAACCCGGTGAGGTGGCAGAAAACCGTCGAGAACATGCTAAATAACGGCATCGACACCTTTGTCGAGGTCGGCGCAGGTAAAGTCCTCTCGGGACTGATCAGAAAAACAAACGCTGATGTTAAAATTTATAATGTGGACGACGTAGAGTCGCTTGAAAATACATTGGAGGTAATACGAAATGCTGAGCGGTAAAGTTGCTGTCATCACCGGTGCCTCGCGGGGAATCGGAAATGCCATCGCCCTGAAGTTTGCCTCTGACGGCGCCGACATCGCGGTGATTTACAGCGGCAATAAAAACGCTGCCGACGAAACATGCGATAAAATCCGAGCGTTCGGTGTCCGGGCAGTAGCTTATCAGTGCAACGTCGCAGACTTCAGCCCAGCTAGCGAGGTTTGCGAGAAGATCGCCGCTGACTTTGGGAAGGTCGATATCCTGATCAACAATGCCGGTATCACTAAAGACGCACTGCTTCTCAGAATGGCCGAGAGCGATTTCGATACTGTGATCGGTGTGAACCTCAAAGGGGCTTTCAATTTTACTAAGCATCTCGCAAAATATCTAATGAAATCGACGGCGGGTAGAATCGTTAATATTTCCTCGATCAGCGGTCTTATTGGTAACCCCGGGCAGGCGAATTATTCGGCATCCAAAGCCGGCCTCATCGGTCTGACCAAAACCACGGCGAAGGAGCTCGCTCCGCGAGGAGTTACCTGCAATGCAATAGCCCCCGGATTCATTGAAACCGATATGACGGCAGTCCTTACCTCCGAGGTAAGGGAAAAGATGAACGCCGTCATACCGCTGCGTCGCATGGGCAGCCCCGGGGATATCGCCGGTCTTGCGGCCTTCCTCGCTTCTGACGCGGCGGCGTACATCACCGGCGAGGTCATTCGCGTTGACGGCGGAATGGCCATGTAGTAATTGATTAGTGATTAGTGAGTTATTGATAAGAAGAACGGAGAGACGAAATGTATAGAGTTGCGGTGACGGGGCTGGGGTGCATTACCCCGGTCGGCAACGATGTTAAGACTTTCTGGGATAGTCTTAAAAACGGTAAACACGGCTTCGGGGAGATCACACGGTTTGACACCGGTGCGATGAAAGTAAAAATCGCTGCTGAGGTGAAGAATTTTATCCCCGAAAATTATATTGATAAAAATGAAATAAAAAGGACCGACCTGTACGCACAGTATGCGCTGGCCGCGGCATCTGAAGCTGTCGCCGATAGCGGTATAATTGGGAAAATTGAGTCCGAACGGCTCGGCGTCTATATCGGCTCAGGTATCGGCGGCATCACCACCTTTATGACCGAGTGTGAAAAACTTCTCACACGCGGACCTTCGAGAATTTCGCCGCTATTTATCCCAATGTTGATCTCGAACATGGCTTCGGCGCTAGTGGCGATAAAATACGGCGCCAAGGGGCCGAATCTGCCGGTAGTCTCTGCCTGCGCAACCGGAACGCACGCAATCGGAGAGGCTTTCCGAGCTATCAAATACGGGCAGGCAGACGCGATAATTACTGGCGGAGCAGAGGCGGCGATCAACGCGCTCGCCATCGCTGGATTCACGAACAGCATGGCGCTCTCGGTAACATCCGACCCTGACAGCTGCTCCATACCCTTTGACAAACGCCGGAACGGATTTGTGATGGGCGAGGGAGCCGGTATAATAGTGCTCGAGGAATATGAGCACGCGGTATCGCGCGGAGCAAAAATATACTGTGAAATAAGCGGTTACGGCAACACCTGCGACGCTTACCACATAACGGCGCCAGAAGCTGAAGCGTCAGGCAGTGCTCGGATGATCGAGCTTGCGATCAAGGAATCGGGACTTCTACCCGACGAAAAATTATATATCAACACACACGGAACCTCCACGCCGATGAACGATAAGACCGAGACGCTCGCCATCAAGAAAGCGCTCGGGGATCTGGCTTACAAGATTCCGGTCAGCTCTACTAAGTCGATGACCGGACACATGCTGGGCGCCGCCGGAGGGGTTGAGGCAATAGCTTCAGTTATGTCCCTTGTCAGCGGAATTGTTCCGCCGACTGTCGGTTACCGCGAACCCGACCCCGAATGCGACCTCGATTATGTTCCGAACACTGCTAGAGTTGTACCAGTCGATAAGGCACTCTCCATTTCGCTCGGCTTTGGCGGTCACAATGCGGGAATTCTGTTTAATAAAGCAGGTGTAAGATAATGAATCTGAAAAACATCAGACTACTGGCTGATATAATGAGCACCAGCGGTCTTACAAAAATTGAAGTCACCGAAGGCGATATAAATATTCTGCTTGAAAAATCCCCAGGAATTGTGTCCGCTGCCCCGGCGGCGGTTAGGTCACCTGCCAATCCGGCTGCCGATTCGCTGCCCGAGAATAGGCCATCGATGCTTGACTTCAACAAAATAATTGAAGTAAGGTCTCCGATAGTCGGGGTGTTTTACGCGTCCTCCACACCCGGAGGTGAGCCTTTCGTAAGGGTCGGAACGAAGGTCAAGAAGGGCGATGTCCTCTGCATAGTCGAAGCTATGAAACTGATGAACGAAATCACCTCTGATACTGACGGCGAAATAGCAGACATCTGCATAAAGAGCGGAGATATAGCCGAGTACGGTCAGGTGCTCTTCAAGATGTTCTGATTTTTAATTGAATCTGACAAAATGATGGCGGGTAATTGAACGAAACATGTAATTAGCAACAAATCTCAGCAATACGGGAGTAACTTGAACCATGAACAGAGAAGAAATAAAAAAAATCCTCCCTCACCGCGAACCTATGCTGCTTGTCGACGAGGCCGAGATCACAGGCGAGGTGTCTGCCAGAGGCAGCTATACCGTCCGCGGAGACGAATTTTTCCTTGGCGGGCATTTCCCCGGCAATCCAGTGGTTCCCGGAGTCATGCTCTGTGAGATGATGGCGCAGTCGTCATGCCTGCTCGTTAATGAGAGCCGGACCGGCGAGAAATACACACCTTATTACGTTGGCCTCAACAATGTAAAGTTCAAAAGAAAAGTACTACCAGGCGACAAAATCGAGTTTTCGAGCGAGATCACAAGAAGAATCGGCTCTTTTTATTTTATCAAAAGCGAGGGACGGGTGAAAAACGAGCTTGCCGTCTCAGGCGAGCTGTCCTTCGCAGTTATAAAGGAATAAAATTATGTTCTCAAAAATACTAATTGCCAACAGGGGAGAAATAGCCGTCCGGATAATCCGAGCTTGCAAGGAAATGGGCATAACCACTGTTGGCGTATTTTCGGAGGCCGACAAGGAAGCGCTGCATGTCAGCCTTGCCGACGAGAGCTATTGCATCGGCGGTGCGTTGGTTAAGGACAGCTACCTCAATATGGCGGCGTTAATTTCGCTCGCAATAGCGACTAATTCTGAGGCTATACATCCCGGTTATGGGTTTCTGTCTGAAAATCAGGAGTTTGCCGCGCTCTGCGAGAGCTACGACATTGTTTTTATAGGTCCGCCGGCTGCAGTCATCGCAAAGATGGGTGACAAGGACATGGCTAAGCGCACAATGCGCGAGGCTGGAGTGCCGACCATCCCCGGCTGCGATATGGCTGAAAATCTTGAAGAAGCCAGAAAGAACGCCGAAAGTATCGGCTACCCACTGTTGATAAAGGCGCGTGCGGGCGGTGGCGGTAGGGGAATCAGGCTTGTTACGGCTGTAGAAGAATTCGAGCGTCAGTATAACACCGCATCGGGAGAAGCGCAGAGCGCTTTCGGCGACGGCGCGGTTTATCTTGAAAAGTTCCTCAAACCGGTCAAGCACATTGAAATGCAGGTGCTCGCCGACAATTACGGCAACGTCATCTGCTTAGGCGAGCGCGACTGCTCAATCCAGCGCAAGAGCCAGAAGATAATCGAGGAAAGCCCGTCAGGTATATCCGAGGAAGTCCGTTCGAAGATGACAGAAGCGTCGGTCAAAGCCACGCTCGCTGCCGGTTACCGCGGCGCCGGAACAATCGAATACCTTTATGATAATAACGGAAATTTCTACTTCATGGAGATGAATACCCGCCTTCAGGTTGAGAATCCTGTTACCGAAATGGTCACCTGGTTCGACCTTGTCAAGTGGCAGATACGCATAGCGGCAGGTATACCTCTCGATTTCAAACAGGAAAACATAGAGCTCAAAGGCCACTCTATCGAGTGCCGCATCAACGCCGAAAATCCCTATCAGAACTTCCGCCCGTCAGCTGGCAAGATAGGCATGCTTCATATTCCCGGCGGTCCCTGGGTGAGGTTTGACACCGCCATATATCAGGATTATAAAATTCCGCCGTATTACGATTCGATGATAGGAAAACTCATCGTCCACGCCAAGACACGCGACGAGGCAATCAGGAAGATGAAGGCAGCCCTTTGCGAGCTCATCATCGATGGCATAGAACACAACACCGAATTCCACCTCGATCTTCTTTCGGCAGAAGACTTTGAAAATGGGTCGTACACAACTGATTTCGTTAATAAACTGATTGAGAAATAACGGCTGACAGAAAGGATTATTTAATTTATGATATTTAAGAAACCTTCAAACGCTCTCGAGGGGCAATCAAAAAACGCAAAGCCCGAAAAGGGCGAAAAAAAACAGGCAGCAGCCGAGGAGAGCGACAGTTACTCCTGTCCCGGCTGTAAAATAAATATGGCCAAAAGCGTTTTCAGGGAAAACCTCAACGTCTGCCCGCTTTGCGGCTTTCATCTGGGACTTAGAGCAAGACGAAGAATAAGCATTATCGCTGATGACGGCAGCTTCGTTGAGACTGAAAGCTCTCTTACATCCGGAAACATACTTGATTTTCCCGAATACGACGATAAACTCGCCTTGGCGAAGGCTGAGAGCGGCGAAAATGAGGGCATCGTCACCGGCGTATGTAGTGTCGGCGGCGTGCGCTGCGCAATATTCGCGATGGAGTCAAGGTTCATGATGGGCAGCATGGGACGCGTGGTCGGTGAGAAGATCACACGCCTTTTTGAATATGCGGTAAAAGAAAGCATACCGGTAGTGGGATTTACAGTCTCGGGCGGCGCACGTATGCAGGAGGGGATTCTTTCGCTCATGCAGATGGCCAAGACCAGCGGCGCGGTAAAGCGTCACTCTGAATCCGGAAACCTTTATCTCTGCGTCCTGACCAACCCGACGGCAGGCGGAGTGACAGCAAGTTTCGCTATGGAAGGGGACATAATAATCTCCGAGCCGGGAGCTCTTATATGTTTTGCAGGTCCGCGCGTCATTGAGCAGACTATCAGGAAAAAGCTACCCGAGGGATTTCAGAAGGCCGAATTTCTGCTTGAAAAAGGCTTTATCGACGCTATCGTCGACCGAAGAGCGCAAAAAGATTATATCGTAAAGATTCTTAAAATGCATGAAAGACGGGGGGAGGCTATATGACAGCTTATGAAAAAGTCAACGCCGCGCGTGCCAAAGGTCGCTTTACCTCGTCCGACTTCATAAATAATATATTCACAGGCTTTACCGAGATGCACGGCGACCGCCGGTTCGCCGACGACAAGGCGATAATGGCGGGACTCGCCTGGCTTGACGGGCGGTGCGTCACGGTAATCGGTATTGAAAAAGGAAAAGACATAAAAGAAAGAAGCGAACGCAATTTCGGCTCGGCTAATCCTGAGGGTTACCGTAAAGCGCTGCGGCAGATGAAACTCGCTGAAAAGTTCGGCCGCCCTGTGGTCTGCTTCGTCGACACTTCGGGTGCATACTGCGGTATCGGAGCCGAGGAGCGGGGAGAAGGGCAGGCGATCGCCGAAAACCTCACCGAGATGTCTGCACTTAAAGTCCCAATTATTTCAATACTTATCGGTGAAGGCGGTAGCGGTGGAGCGCTTGCTCTTGCGCTCGCTAACGAGGTCTGGATGCTAGAAAACTCGGTTTACTCGGTCATCTCGCCCGAGGGCTGCGCCAGTATCCTCTGGAAGGACAGCAGCCGTATTAAGGATGCATGCGAATGTTTGCGGCTCACCGCCGAAGACCTTAAAAAACTAGGAGTCATCGAAAAAATCATTCCGGAGGATGGAAATCTTTTTAAAAACCTCAAGAGGGCTTTGAAAAAGGCTGTTGACGACTATTCGTCTTTAGACGGCGCTGAACTTGCAGAGAAGAGATATATGAGATTCAGAAGGATTGGTGACCTAAGTGATTAAAATCATAACCGACTCGACGGTATATATGCGGCGAGCAGAAGCCGAGGAGATGGGTATCAGGATCGTTCCGATCAGCTACACACTGAAGGGTATTCGCCACACCGATTTCTATTCCGACGCTATCAACGAATTCGATAAGAATCTCGAAAACGGTGAGAGGATAATAACCTCGCAGCCCGACTCCGCAGTTTTTACCGCAGCCTTCCGCGAGGAACTGGAGGCGGGGAAAGAAGTGCTCTGCATCACCCTTTCGTCACGCCTCAGCGGTATCTACAGCGCGGCAGTATCGGCCGCGGAGGTTCTCGGAAGTACAAAAATTCGCGTCTTTGACAGCCGGCAGACCGCCGGCGGACTTTATCTTTTAGTTTGCGAAGCAGAAAAACTGATCAGCAGCGGAAAGAAAATAAATGAAATTATCGTCATGCTAACAAAAATCCGCGATAAAATAACAAGCTATTTTTCAGTTAGTGATATGGTTCCGCTGCGCAGGAGCGGTAGAATCGGGTTTGTACGCAAGAGCGTAGGAACGATACTGAACATCAAACCGATACTGCTCATCAGGGACGGAGTTGTGACTTATGATTCGCAGGCGCGGGGGAGTAACGAAATAATTGAAAAGCTATTTGTCAAAATCCCGAAGGACGTTTACAGCGTGGTATAAAATGTACCCCGTAAAATAGACAGTTCTTGGTGTTCAAAATCCTGTTGTGTAGACAAATGCGGTGTTTAAAATCCCAATGTGTGGACAACAACGGAGCAAAAGCAGGATTTTACCAAAGCAAAAGAGTATAATAAGAATAATTGAGAGAGGTTAATTCCATGAACATCAAAGAATTTACAGATGCCGAAATGGCTTCGCTCTTGTCCAGCGAGTATGTAGTACAGGTCACTTCGCAATTCGTCTATTTTTCTGGCGGATTTAAGCAACAGTTTTACCGAGAATATCAAGCAGGGAAAAAGCCAAAGAAAATCATTGAAAGTATGGGCATTGACCCAGACATTCTCGGGCAGAGCAGAATTAACGGAATCAAGTGTCACATTTTTCAGGATTTACGTACGGGCAAGGGTTTTACTGAGATTACAAGTGAAAACGCTGCTGCACAAACGGGCAAACCGCTCACGCCGGAGGTAAAAATAAGGCGTCTGGAACACGAGCTGGCCTATACAAAGCAGGAATTGGAATTTGTAAAAAAATTATTGCCGGTGGCCGGGAGGAAGAAAAATGACCTATGTGGACATTCCTCCAGAGATAAAGTTTGGTATCATTCATGAAATGACGCAGCATGACAACAATCTTCTGAGCCTCACTGCACTGTGTAGCATTGCGGGAGTATCCCGATCGGGATATTACAGATGGCTTAAGAAAGAGCCCAAGCGGACTGAGCGTGAGGAAAATGACAGATCTGATTTTAAAATTGTCCTTAAGGCATATCAACATCGAGGTTACGCCAAAGGCGCTCGAAGCATCTATATGCAATTACTCCACAGAAAGCCTGCCGTAATTATGAACATCAAGAAAATCCGCCGTCTCATGGCAAAATACGGTCTTTTTTGCCCGATTAGGGAAGCAAATCCCTATCGGAGAATGGCCAAGATGCTCAAGACAAGCAATGTGGCGGAAAATTGGTAAACAGGGAGTTTGAGATGCGTGGGCCGAGGTCAGTTCTGTTAACAGATATCTCATATATCCCGTATAATGGGACATTTTGTTATCTGTCAGTCATAACAGATGCATTTACGAAACAGGCTCTTGCGTATGTAGTAAGCGAGTCGCTGGAGATTGACTTTGTATTGGAAACCGTAAATCTTCTGATCCAGAATCACGGTATATCACTTCATGCGGAGACTATCGTTCATTCTGATCAAGGCGTTCACTACACCAGTTACAAATTCATACAGATTCTGAAAGACTCCAGCCTCAGACAATCTATGTCTCGACGTGGCAACTGCTGGGACAATGCCCCCCAAGAAAGCTTCTTCGGTCACATGAAGGATGAAATTACATTGGAGGCGTGTGAAACCTTTGAACAAGTAAAAGCGAACATTGATGACTGGATTGACTACTACAACCGTGAGCGCTATGTATGGAATCTGGCTTGTCTTTCACCGAATGAGTACTATCAATTCTACATAACAGGTATTTACCCTTTAGATACACCCATTCCGGAACGGAGTCAGACCACTTGGGGCTCTGCCCCAAACCCCGAGGTTTAGCGCCTTGTTTTCCAGGAGGGCAACAACGAAAAAGAGAGCGACACAGCATGCCGCCCTCCTGCAAACCGACATGGCGCTCAGGTCGCTCCTCAGCGTTGCCTTATCCTCAATGTCGGTAAAGCATTTTCATTATATCATACATGTTACGGCTTTTGCACCTGCACACCTAAAATTGTCCTTGACTTGGGGTACACTTCACTACGAATTATTCGTATGATGCCTACGGCAGACTGATTTTAGAGGAAAATCCCGCAGGAGTCGAAACCGAGTATTCGTACAACTCGAAAAACCTTGTTTCATCCGTGGGAAGCGGAAACTCAGGCGTAAGCTACGCATATAATAACAACAGCCAGCTTGATGGTATAACGACGGCCGGAGGTACCATGTATGGCTTTGCCTATGACAGCTTCGGACGTCAGACAGCCACTTTCCTCGGTAGTACGGATACGTTGAGCGTTCGTACACTTTCTGAAAATACATATTCAGGTAAAAATCTTGTGTGTCAGACGTACAATAATGACAATTATGTGACCTTTTCATATGACACTCTTGACAGAATTGGCGAAAAAGGGTATGATGGAGCTGTAGCGGCGAAGTATTCGTATGACGTGAACGGAAATCTGTCCGCGGTGCGTGACTTCACGGCAGGCGTGAAAAACGCTTACACCTACGATATGGCGGGCAGGCTTGTCGAATCATATGAAAAATCATCATCAACGGGAAAGACGAACGTCGCAACGGCGTGGAAGTACACAAATAAAAACACGCTTGCGTCAATTTCATCAAGAATTCAGTCAATAGCGTACGATCCGTACAATCAGCCATATTCAACCTACTACATTTAATAGTATTGACGAGGCAATAATTCAATATCAAACAACACTAAACAATCCGAGATATCAACATTTGTATGGAAGGACGTTAAAGGAATGGGTTTACGGTATAGGACCAGCAGGTTATTGCCCTGAAGCATCTTATGGTGAAACATTATGGTCAGTAGTACAGTATTGGGACTTGGATTAGGAGTAAAAAATGAAAAAATTATCTATAATGTTTGTAATAATTATTCTACTTTTTTCTTCTTGTAGGAATGTGGAAAACAGGATTGATGATATTAGTGATAACTCAGTAGTAATTACTACTAATATTAAAGAAACAATATCAGAAAATGATGCTATTAATATTATAAAAGAAAAAATTGGAACTGATAATGATAGTAGAATTATAGAAGTTGATGATATAAAAACAATCAATAATATTGACTATTATTATGTTCACGCATATTCTGTAAGTACCGAATCA
>CAZMRH010000034.1:0-14717 GCA_964568705.1 uncultured Lachnospiraceae bacterium | reverse complement strand
CGCCCTCAGCCGCCGCGAATGATTCGTGACCTGCGAGGAAGCAGAAGCACTTCGTGTTCTCACGCAGCAGCATAGCCGCGAGATTGCCGTGTCCGAGACCGACCTTGCGGTTTTCGGCGACAGAACCGGGAATGCAGAAGCCCTGAAGTCCGATACCGATTGCCTCGGCAGCGTCCGCCGCGTTCCTTATACCCTTCTTTATTGCGATTGCACAGCCCAGCGTGTACGCCCAGCTTGCATTATCGAATGCGATAGGCTGAACACCCTTGACGATCTCGTCGACATTTATACCCTTCGCGTCGCAGATAGCCTTTGCTTCTTCAAGGTCGGCGATACCGTTATCAGCCATGCATGCCTTAATCTTGTCTATACGTCTTTCGTAACCTTCAAATTTTACGTTGTTTGACATTTCGTTCTCCTCCTTTCTTATTCTGCTCTCGGATCGATATACTTGACAGCTTCATCATAGCGGCCGTAAGTCTTTACGTTTGATTCATACGCGTCAGCCGGAGCCTTACCCGCGCGGATCTGCTCCATCATCTTGCCGAGGTTAACGAACTTGTAGCCGATTACCTCGCTGTTCTTGTCAAGACCGATGGAGAGCACATAGCCCTCAGCCATCTCAAGGTAGCGCACGCCCTTTGCCTTTGTACCGAACATTGTGCCGACCTGTGAGCGAAGACCCTTACCGAGGTCTTCAAGGGACGCGCCGATCGGAAGTCCGCCCTCGGAGAATGCTGTCTGCGAACGGCCGTAAGCAAGCTGCTTGAATATCTCGCGCATTGCGACGTTGATGGCGTCGCACACGAGGTCGGTGTTGAGCGCCTCAAGAATGGTCTTGCCC
Source organism: uncultured Lachnospiraceae bacterium (assembly GCA_964568705.1). GTDB lineage: Bacteria > Bacillota > Clostridia > Oscillospirales > CAG-272 > CAZMRH01. The sequence goes on along the minus strand of CAZMRH010000034.1, from coordinate 13,873 downwards.
TGTAGGATTTCAGCCGCCATAGCAGCGGAATGAGTCATACCGGAGCAGCCGAGAGTCTCGATGAGAGCCTCCTCGATGATGCCTTCCTTGACGTTGAGTGTCAGCTTGCAGCAGCCCTGCTGAGGTGCGCACCAGCCGATGCCGTGCGACAGACCGGAAATGTCGCGGATTTCTTTCGCTTCTACCCATTTGCCTTCTTCGGGAATGGGCGCGGGACCGTGCTTCGGGCCCTTGGCGACGGAACACATTCTTTCAACTTCATTTGAATATGCCAGATTTGCCATGTGAATACTCCTCCTGCTTTTATAAGTACCGGTGATGTGAAAAACGTACCGGAAAAATCACCTTATTTTTCATTATACAATATTATTAGCATCAAATCAATAAAATTTTGAAAATTAATATGAAAGCGAGAAGGACACATATATGATACAGCATCGCACGGGCAACACCGCAGTATCACGCATAACAAAACGGACTCTGGCGATGATTTCGCCGAAGTCCGTTTATTTATAGAAATTTTACCGATTCGTTGATGCGCATTCGATTATGGCGCCTGTTTAGACGGGATTTATCACATCATTTTAAATGCTTCATAAGCTGCCGCTTTATTACCGTAGGCGATCATTGCCGTTAGCAGACCCGAAAGTGCATCGGAGGGGGATTGGTTCATTAAGCCGTACACGTATGCCATCACGCTGTCGGTCACGGAATCGCTGATGCATGTACCGTTCGCATAAAGTGCGGCGCTGCACGTCGCCGACATTTCGCACACGTCAAGACCTGAGTAAACGGCGCTGTGTGTGTAGCCGTCCTTGCCGACTTCTGTTTCAAAATCGCTGTAGGGAATGACGTAATCAGATGCGCCGTCCTTCCTTATCACAAGAGTTACCGCGGTTTTGTCGCCGGTGTACGAAGCGAGATTGATGTTGTACTTTACCGAGACCTTGTTGCCGGGCATTGCGGCAGACGAGGTGATGAACGCGGTCGGCTCACCTGCGAGGTCATCGTTAGTACCGCGCTGTGCCGACACGATTTCGTTTACCACTGTTTTCTGCGTCTCGTCAAGCAGCTGATTTGCGGGCAGCTCCGTATTGTAGCCGAAGTAGGCCTGAGCGGCGGCACCGTAGTTGAGCATACCGCACAGCAGGCTTGAAAGCTCACTGCCCGTATCATCGGAATTAAGAAGCGTCATCGCATAGTCGCAGATACTGTCTGTAGCGGATACGCCTGCATAATACACGCCGTCCTTCACACCGTAGAGCCTGAGGCTGATAATGTCGCTCATCTCCTTCGCGTCAAGACCCGTGTAGGTGAATGTGATGCCGCCCGGGAGTGTCGTACCGGTGAGGACTTCTGTGTCGGAATATTCGCCTGCGATACCGGTTTCGGGAATTGAAACCATGAGGAAGCAGGTGTCGAATTTACCTGTGACGGAGGAGTCTGCCGTATATGTTACCGAAATATCGTTGCCGAGTGACACATATCTAGATTTGAGCGCGAGCGTCACATCCTCAGTCGCATTAAAAACCTTGAGCGACTTCGATGCGTTCAGCGCAAACACGCATGATGCGGCAGTGCGCTGGGTCAGCGTTTTGTTAAGTATCATCGAGACGATCGGCTGCAGGTCAGCCGGTGCGCCCGTACCCGCGACTGTCGGTGCTATGGGAGCCACGGGGAACACAGGCTCCTGAAAGGTGAAGTACGCGGTTTTCGTCACGTCAAAGGTCGCTGAATCGACAGTTTCGAGAAGCTCGATTTCATTTGAAAGCTGCTCAAGGAATTCGTTGAAGCGTTGTGTCTTTCCCTTCATATCTATAACGCCGCGGATGTTGCTGTCGGCATAAAGCGTCGTCAGCGAATCATACAGATCGCTCAGGTTGTCGATGTAGTCGGGAGAATAATCACAGTAATGAAGGTATTTATCCTCATGAGTAGTGTAGGTGTCATAATCGCTAAGCATGGATCTGAGCAACTGTGTTGCATTGTCAGCCGTGTCGATTACCGCCGCGCTTACGTGGAAGTAGGTTACAAGCAGCGCTTTGTTTGTGACCACCGTGTCTACCATGTCGTCGAAAAGCGAAGCGTAAAGGCTTGCTGTGTAGTCGCCCGGCACCTTGAACTCATCAAGTGCGCCTATGCGTGCGTTCTCGGTGCAGGTCACCTTCGCGGCGGCGTAATCCGCATCGCGTGTCGCCATTGCCTTGAGATACTGCGCCTGACGGATCGCGTACAGATCCTGTGCAGTCTGGTATTTCGAATACTGCTGATTGTAGATCGCGGCATAGGGACTGCCGGCGTTGTATGTGAAATTGGCTATCGCACCCGCGGCATCGGATGAAAGCGTTACATTGCAGGTGTAGTTTACGGTTACCGTCTGCTCACCATTTGCGGTAAGCGTGGTATATGCATGGTAGCAGCCTTTCCCGTCATCCTGAAGCGGGAGGGAAGAGGAGCCGAGCGTTGCCGAGACGGGATGCCATTCGGCGGTGCAGCCGTTTTCGGTGATGGTGCAGACAGCGGCGGTCACGGAAAGGTTTCCTCCGTCAACGGATGTGCTGACAAGTCCGTCCGGTACACCGGTGTTGAGTTTGAGCGTCGCATCAAGATATGCCGACGCGTACCGCGTCTCAGCCTGAGTCGCATTGGGTACAACAGTCTGAAAAAGCTCTGCACCGTCTTTCACACCTGCCTGACCGAGTGATGAAAGATCGGCTGCAAAGATCGCGGCCGATACTCCGAGTGAGCACATCGATGTAATTAGGAGCGCAGCAAGAATCAGCGAAACTGATTTTTTAAGTATGTTTGACATGATAATACCCCTTCAGTAAGTTCGGGCAGGCACGCTGATCTGAATTTTTTATCGGGTTTTTCGACATGATGTGCGGCTGTCCGATGAAGCAGAAATAAAACCCGCGCCTCCGGGTTTTATGACCGATATGGGAAACAGAGCAGACTTGTCGCGGTAAACTGGTTCAGAGTCCTGCTTCGGGAGTGGTGTCATCTCTCTGAGGCGGATTTACGGATACTCCGACCGTGTCCTCATCGTAGATGCCGTTCAGTTCGAACGAGGGGTTGATGTAAATTCTTTTCATGACTCAGAACTCCTTATGTGTGAATCGAGCGGGAGTCGTCAGCTCTCCACTTAGTTCATATCATAATGAGTTTTTTCAGCTTTGTCAATATATAATGGGCAGAATTGTGCAAAATTACCATTAAAATTTTAAGTCGAATTAAAAAAATGTAAATAATGCCTTTATTTACAGGAATTCCGGCACGTCGTGTATTGATTTCTATTTTTAAAAAATACTGATTTTTGTTTATTATTAACTATTGCAATTTTTACCGATAGCGTGTACAATATGCATACAAGTAATTTTTGTTTATTATCACTACATTTTTGCACGGAGGTTTTGATGAAACGTGTATTTTGCATAATAGCGGCGCTTATGCTGACCCTGGCATGTACAGTGCCCGCGATAGCAGTCGAGCTGCCGTCGGTATGCTTCCACTCGGTATACAACTGGGTGACAACCACACCCGCTACCTGTACTGCGGCGGGCGTACGTGAATACACCTGTGCGTACTGCGGATATGTACTGGAGACAGAGACAATTGAAGCGACCGGACACACATATGACGGCGGAGTCGTAACTACAGTACCGACATACACGACAACCGGCGTTAAAACTTACACCTGCACGGCTTGCGGCAATACATATACCGTAGAAACAGACAGGCTCCCTGCGGTCAAAGGCGACCTTACCCTTGACGGAAAGGTGAACGCGCTTGATCTTCTCAGACTGAAGCTGTTCCTTTCGGGCAAGATAACACTTTCGGAATATATTATAGCGGATTTGACGGGCGAAGAAAAAATAAACGCGCTTGATCTTCTCAAGCTGAAGCTGTTCCTTTCGGGCAAGGTTTTACAGCTTTGATTTGCGGTACGGCGGATGGGACGACGCGCTATTATATTAAAAGGAAGAAGTCCCGCTGAAAACGAAAATTAAACGTTTTGCAGAGCGACATGCAGACGTTAATTTTAATAAATACTTCAGGAGGCCATTATGAAAAGAGTACTCTCATTACTTCTTTGTCTAAGCATTTTTGTTCTGACGGTTCCGTTCTCTGCAATGGCAGCGGCAGATCCGACGACATGCCAGCACGGAAGCGCAATCTGGGTTACTACGACTTCTCCAACGGCTACAACCGATGGAGTTGAGAAACTGATTTGCCCGTTATGCGAAACAGTTCTGGAGACACGCTCAATCCCCGCTGATGCGAACGCATGTACTCATCCTAGCGCATCATGGGTGACGACAACTGCTCCTACAGCTACGACGGAAGGCATACAGAAGCTGATATGCCCTGACTGTTATGCCGTACTTGATACGCGCACTGTACCGCCCGTCATAGTCGAGTGCGAGCATGCAAACGCGGTATGGGTAACGATAACTCCGGCAACAACTGAAGCCGAAGGCGTTGAGAAGCTCGTTTGCCCTGACTGCGAGACAATACTTGATACACGTGCTATTCCGAAGCTCGGAACAGTTGACCCCGAAACCTGCGCACACGAAACAACCTCATGGGCAGTGGTCACCGCTCCGACATGTACTCTGGACGGTACGGGCAATCAGGTATGCTCGGCTTGCGGCAAGATCCTCGGAACGATCACGGTTCCCGCTCTCGGACATAACTGGGACGCAGGCGTTGTGACTGTTGAACCGCAGGACTATGAGACAGGACTTTGTACATACACCTGCTCACGCTGCGACCTTACAAGAACAGAAGTTATCCCCGCTCTCCTCGCTCCCGAGCACACCGCAACACTTGTTGTTGACGGAGCGGTGGCGGGAAGCGAAACATTCCTCGAAGGTGAGACTGCACTTGACCTTTCGGTTACGGTCAAGGCGGGCGAGTCGATCGCATGGGATGAATACATCCTCGGCACAGAGGATATCACGGTAACCGGTACGACTCAGAAAGCAATCGGAAATTTGGCAGCGACCGTTGCCGGACTTGACATCAACGACGGTTACTACATGGTAGTATACAACGGAACGGACAATGTTGAAGTAAGGCTTAACGCGACAGAGTCCGCATATCTCGGCATCTCCACAAACACAACCGAGCTTCAGAACGCACTGAGCACGGTAATGAATGCACTTGTTGAGACAGTATTCAACGAAAAGATTACATCGATCGCATTCAACGGATATGAAGTATTCCGTTGGGACGATTATTCAACCTCAGGCCTTGTGGCACTCGGCAACGCAATCTCAAGCGGCAATGCGGATGTGTTTGACATGGCTGCTCTCAAGGAATTCGCGCTCTCCCTCAACCCGACATTTGACAATGTTGCTTCGATGGGTGAGGATCAGATCGCAAAGTCATTTGAGGTAAAGTTCACCGCTGAAGGCAAGGCTGACAACGTATTCGGCGTTGACCTCGGCTTCTACGGAGACACGGCTCTCATAAAGAAGGCTTTCACTCTCCTCCGCGATAACATAACCATCACAAGAAACGGCAACGCTATTACAGTTGACGTAACCATTCCTCAGGCTCTTGCGGATGTATTCCTTAAGGGACTTGAGAGTGAATCGGTTACCGATGCTGTGAAGAATAACGTGATCGTATCCGTAAGCAAAGACGGTACAAGCCTTGAAGCAATCTTCAATGCTGTTACCTTCGACGAGCTGCTCGGTTACTACGACAGCTTAGTAACGGATGATCTGCTCCACAGCGAAGAGCTGAACAGATACTTCGACTTTTCCGGATATACCGTAGCATCTCTCAGAGAGAAGCTCGTTGCAAGCGAAAGCAAGATCATGAAGATCAAATCATTCGTGTCCACACTCCTCAACAAGGTTCCGGATACGATGATGGATAACCCCGTAAGCGATTTCTACCTCGGCGCAGGACAGTACAACGCACATAAGGCGTTTGATGTTAACTTCGATTACTGGCTCTCTCAGGTAAGCGTTTCGCTTCTCGGAGCTACCACAACTCTCGATAAGCTCGTAGGTCTCGGCACGGTAGCGTTTGACCTTACCGTGAATGTAGACGTTGCGAACATCAATTTGGTAGAATACATAATCGACGGCGAGACCGCACTCTCCGGAATCCTTCCGGTAGGCGCGCAGATCAATGATTTCGTAACTGCTCCCGCTGACCGCGGCGTAATGCTGTTCCGCGGCTGGGGCACAGATGCGAACAACCCCGCGTCCGTAGTGACGGATATGCCCGATGCAGACCTCACGCTCTATGCGGTATTCACCGAGTGCGAGCATGAGTACACTGTAGAGACAACACCGGCGACCTGCACGGTTGACGGAGTGAACACTTACACGTGCTCCATCTGCGGATACACATATGATGAAGCAATACCCGCTCTCGGGCATACACTCAGTGACTGGCAGATCATTCTGAAGCCGACGACAACGACAGTCGGAACAAGAATCAGAGTCTGCACGGTATGCGGCGAAACAGTTGCAACTGAGGACATTGCACCGTACACAGTTCCCACATTCTCAACAGAGAATCAGACAACTGAGCTTGCTGACGGAAGCGCGACCTTCGCGGTATCGCTTGCAGGCAACCCCGGACTGTTCGCAACGTCCTTCTACATCTACTATCCCGAAGCACTTTCGATCACCGCTATATCGGCAGGTGACGTATTCCCGGCAGAATCCTTTACATGCGTTTCGATGAACGAAGCTGTCACGAGCGCAAAGGCAGTTGCTGCATTCGCGGCAGCGGGAATCGACACGACCGGGCTTAAGATCACAAGAGTATACTTCGATGCAAACGCTATCGAGGATGTACTTGCTGACGGCACGATTGTCAACTTCACGGTATCCTACACGGCACGCGGCGAATTCCCGATCGGCTTTGTGGCTATCGACGGCGACACCATCAATACCGACGGCTATTCCTTCACACCTGTACTTACAGGCGCTACACTTTCGGTAGTCTGCAACCATGCTGATACAACGACAAACGATGTCGCTGCAACCTGCACGGTAGCGGGTGACTACACGGTAACATGTAACATCTGCGGCGATGTCGTTGAGCACATCGACAGACCGGCTCTCGGACATACACCGGGCGAGTGGGTCATCACAGTTTACCCGACAGTAGAATCTGAGGGAACAAGAGTTAAGTACTGCACGGTCTGCGGCGAAATCGCAGAGACTGAGCAGATCGCTCCGTATACCGTGCCTGTAATCGCGGCGGCTGACAATACAGTAGAGCTTGCAGACGGCAGCACGAGCATCGCAGTAACACTTGATTCGAACCCCGGACTCTTCGCAACCGCATTCTACATTTACTATCCTGAAGCACTCACAGTGACAGGCGTTACCGCCGGCGATGTATTCCCGGCAGAATCCTTCACATGCATCTCGATCAATGAGACAGTATCGAGCGCAAAGGCGATAGCTGCATTCGCGGCAGCAGGCGTTGATACGACAGGACTCAAGATCACAAGAGTATACTTTGACGCAAACGAAATCGCCGACATCAACGCTAACGGCACACTTGTGAACCTCACAATGTCGTACACGGAGCGCGGTGAGTTCCCGATCGGCTTCGTCGCAATCGACGGCGACACGATCAACGCAAACGGCTACTCATTCACACCTGTACTCACAGCGGGCGCACTTACCGTAACCTGCAGCCACGCTGATACGACTATCAACGATGTCGCTGCAACCTGCACGGTAGCGGGTGACTACACGGTAACATGTAACATCTGCGGCGATGTCGTTGAGCACATCGACAGACCGGCTCTCGGACATACACCGGGCGAGTGGGTCATCACAGTTTACCCGACAGTAGAATCTGAGGGAACAAGAGTTAAGTACTGCACGGTCTGCGGCGAAATCGCAGAGACTGAGCAGATCGCTCCGTATACCGTGCCTGTAATCGCGGCGGCTGACAATACAGTAGAGCTTGCAGACGGCAGCACGAGCATCGCAGTAACACTTGATTCGAACCCCGGACTCTTCGCAACCGCATTCTACATTTACTATCCTGAAGCACTCACAGTGACAGGCGTTACCGCCGGCGATGTATTCCCGGCAGAATCCTTCACATGCATCTCGATCAATGAGACAGTATCGAGCGCAAAGGCGATAGCTGCATTCGCGGCAGCAGGCGTTGATACGACAGGACTCAAGATCACAAGAGTATACTTTGACGCAAACGAAATCGCCGACATCAACGCTAACGGCACACTTGTGAACCTCACAATGTCGTACACGGAGCGCGGTGAGTTCCCGATCGGCTTCGTCGCAATCGACGGCGACACGATCAACGCAAACGGCTACTCATTCACACCTGTACTCACAGCGGGCGCACTTACCGTAACCTGCAGCCACGCTGATACAACTATCAACGATGTTGCCGCAACCTGCACGGTAGCAGGCGACTATACAGTAACATGTAACACCTGCGGCGACGTTATTGAGCATCAGGACAGACCGGCTCTCGGACATACCGAAAGCGATTGGCAGATCACAGTATACCCGACAACGACAACCGAAGGAACAAGAGTAAAGGTTTGTACAGTATGCGGTGAGACGCTTACAACAGAGCAGATCGCACCATACACAGTACCGGTACTCTCCGCTGCGGATCAGGATGTCACGACAAACACTGCATTCACGGTAGATGTTAACCTCTCCGCTAACCCCGGACTCTTCGGAATCGCATTCTATGTATACTATCCCGAAGCCCTGACAGTAACCGGAATCACGGCCGGTACAGTATTCCCGGCGGATTCGCTTACCACAGTTCTCAACGTATATCCGACAAGCGCAAAGGCAGTCGCAGCATTTGCGGCAGCGGGAATTGATACGACAGGACTTAAGGTATCCCGTATATATCTCGACGCTAACGCTATCGAGGATATCATGGGCAACGGCGTTATTGCAACACTCTCCTTCGAGGGAATCGCAAATGCGGGTAACTACTCATACGGATTCGTAGCAGTTGACGGCGAGTTCATAAACGCTAACGGCTACACATTCATGCCGGTATGTGACGATGCATTCGTACACATCTACAACCCCTGCACGCATGAGAACACAACCACCACAACCACCGCAACCTGCACGCTCGCGGGCGTTGAGACTGTAACCTGTAATGACTGCGGCGACATCATCTCCACGACAGATGTTCCCGCACTCGGCCATGATTATCAGGTAACAGCAGTGACTGCTCCGACATGTCTGGCAGACGGAAGCAGAACCTACACATGTTCACGCTGCGGCGACAGCTACACCGAGACGCTTATACCCACAGGTCACAATTATGAGGTTATCAGCGTTGTGGGCGGCGTTCCGACATGGAAGTGTGCAAACTGCGATGACCAGTACACCACAGGCGATCTGAACCGTGACGGCAAGGTCAACCTCCTCGACATACTCGTGCTTCGCCGATATGAAGCTGACTCTGTAAAGGAAGATGAAATTGATATGAAAGCTGCTGACATTAACTTTGATGGAGCTGTCAACCTGATTGACGTACTTGTCCTTCGCCAGTTTATTTCAGCCTATATCGACACGCTTTACACGATTTACTGATTTGTAAACCGAAGGCATTACTGAATAACCCGACCCCCGCGGATTAAAAAACCGCGGGGGTCATTTCGTTAAGTTAAGCAAAGCATAATTATGTGCAATATAGATAAATGTTATGTAATAATAATGAAATAAAATATGAACATAAATAAATCAAAGTAAATATTATTGAATAAAAATCGCATTTATTGCTGTTAACCATTGACACGGAAATTATTTGATGCTACAATAAATTAGAAAATATGACCAAATTATCAGGTCATTTATTCTTATCTTGCCAAAATTTATAAAACGGAGGAATACAAAATGAGAAAGTCAATGATAAAGCTGCTTGCAATGCTGCTTGCGACTTTGATGATTCTCTCAACGGGTGCTGTATCGGCATTCGCGGCAGAGATTGCATCCGCAAGAATATTAAGTGAATCAGCGGAAGCTACGACAGCGGCGGCTGCGGAGAATGCGGCAGAGGCTGAAAAGCCTGCTGACCTGTACGCGCAGCTTGCGGAGCTGCTCGGACTTGAACTGACTGATGAAATGCGGAAAGGCATCGATGAGGGATATACCCTTGAGTTGGTACTCGGACTTGACGAGGACCAGGTCAGAAGCCTTGCGGATTCAGTCGGATACTCACTGACCGATGAGGAGCTCGACAGCATCCTCTCGTATCAGACAAGTATCGTTGACATTATCAGGGATTCCACGGAGACGGCGACGTTTATCGTCGAATTCTACGGAACTCCGATCCTTTCAAGATTCCCGGATGCCATTGAGAACGGCACTCTGACGGCGGAAGCCGAGATCGCAAAGGAAGCGATCGAATCGAATCAGGAAAACATCAGACCTGAAATCGAGGAGATCATCTCAGATGAAGAGGAGGCGGAAATAGTATACGACTACTCGCTCCTCGCTAACGGATTTGCGGTAAGAGCGGCCTTCTCCGATATGGACGAGCTCGAGGAAGTTCCGGGAGTCAAGAGCGTATCTGTCGCACAGGCGTTCAGTGCGATTCCCACCGATGAGGAGGACGAGCTCGGCACAGTCGAGGAAGATGCGGCGCACACCGTATACTACTCCGGCACATCGACCGAGCTTACAGGTTCGGGACAGCTTATCGCCGTTATCGACACCGGTATCGACTCTGACCATGAGGCATTCGCTACAGCTCCGGCGACTCCGAAGCTGACCACAGAATCGCTTGCATCGCTTGATTATACCCAGCTCAATGCGTATGATATGATGGCGAAAAAGGCGAACAAGGGCGCGGATACTCTTTCGATAGGCGTTGACTCGACGTATAAGAGCGGCAAGATCCCGTTCGCATTCAACTATGTTGACGTAACCTACAGCTACATAGATCACACAAGTGATGACCAAGGCGATCACGGTACGCACGTCTCCGGAATCGCGGCAGGCTATACGGTCGACAGCGAGGGCGCCGTCAAGTTTGCGGGTACCGCACCTCAGGCACAGCTTGCTGTAATGAAGGTGTTCGGTATCGACGGCGGAGCGTATACTTCCGATATTATCGCAGCTCTTGAGGACGCGGCGGTAATCGGCGCTGACGTTGTAAACCTCAGCCTCGGTTCACCGTGCGGCTTTGCGGCAACTGCTTATTCAGATGCACTTACGCTTCTCAGCACCGCCGGTGTGGTCGTATGCGCGGCAGCGGGCAATGAGGACACACAGTCATCCGAGGGTACTCTCTACGGAACAGGACTTACACTTGCAAAAAGTCCGGATAACGGCATACTCGGCTCACCTGCTTCAGACGTGAACGCACTGGCGGTAGCAAGTGCAAGCGCCGACGTTATTTACACGGAGTCCATTATCGCAAACGGATGCTCGATCGGTTACTCCTGCAACGGAACGATTATGGCACGTCATATTCAGAAGTTTGCCGGACAGACAGTCCCGCTTGCGGCACTTGTCGATGCGGACGGCAATCTCCTGACCGGCTCTGGGGACAACTTTAAGACATATGCGTCATCCTCCGGAATATCCGGTAAGGCTGTACTCGTAAGGCGCGGCGAGGTGTTCACCGTATCAGCGGGGCTTGCCCAGCAGTACGGTGCGACAGCACTCATCGTCTGCGATAATATAGTCGGTGAATATGTAAACATGGCCGAAAACACCGAGGTGTCAATACCGTCGATCTTTATCACAAAGGCTGACGGCGACTTCCTCGCATCGTATATCGCAGCGAACAAGACGACTGCGGCTTTCTCCGTATCCGCGGAGCACAACTTCCGTCAGTCGCCGACTGCGGGAAAGATATCATCATTCTCATCCGCGGGCGTTACCCCCGACCTCAAGCTCAAGCCCGAGATCACAGGTATCGGCGGAACAGTATATTCATCAAGAAACGGCAATACATACGGCAACATGAGCGGTACATCAATGGCGACACCGTACACCGCGGGCGTCACCGCATGTCTGCTCCAGAAATACGACGCGATGGCGGACGGCACGGCTAAAAAGGCATTCATCACCCGCCTTCTTATGTCCACGGCGGACATCATCGCCGAGCAGAGCGGTGACGGCACAGTGTCATACACCACCTCCACACGTAAGCAGGGTGCAGGACTTGTCAACCTTGCGAAAGCCGCTGTGACCGAGGCTTACATCTCATCTGACGAGCAGTTCTCGAACGCTCTCAACCTCGGCGATCTTGCCAACGGTACGGCATACACGATGAACGCGGCAGGTGACGGCGAGACATTGACGATGAGCTTCACTCTCAACAGAGTGACCGGGACATCGACTGACCTGTCGTACACGATAGACGTTGCGGCAATGACTGAGGAGATTCTTGAGGATCAGTCGCTGTCATACAAGACGCAGATCTACGACAGAGCGACACACATATATCAGGTAGACGCCATGACCGAGGACCTGATGGCGAACTATGCGCATGACCTGACGGCGACCGTCACGTTCGCGGCAGCGGGCACCAATGTCACAAACGGTGCGGAAGGTCCTGTCGTGACGCTCGGCGCGGCTGAGACCTCGACCGATGTAACACTGACGATCACACTGTCCGACGCAACACGCGCATACCTTGACAAGTATGAAAACGGTATATACTTCGAGGGTTATGTAAAACTTAACAGCAATACGGCAAGCATGCCTTCACTGAACGTGCCGTTCGAATCCTTCTACGGCAACTGGTATACGCTCGACATCCTCGACGAGGGCGATACATACGATTCGTTCAAGGCATACGAGGGTATCGACACGGGTACTCATCCGCAGTACGGCTATGGCGGCTACGGCATATCCTATGACGGTTTCCTCATCACTTCATGGAGACTGGGTGAACCGTATTCTACAGACGCTTTTAAATACGCAAACCTCAACAAGGATACCGACAGGGTATTCGGAACGACGAACGGATTCGTTCTCGACCGCAATTCCAACGTGCTTTCATCAAGCGTCGAGGATGCGGCACTTGACTATTATATATTCAACAGCTTTTACACGCTCCGTGCTGCCGGATGCCAGAATACAGAGGTATGGTATTTCAGCGATGCGGTACAGGCAGTGCTGAAAGAGCAGTACGGCATCACTGACAATCAGTCGCTGTACGATTACTACATGAGCCTTTCCACCACCGCCGAAAGAGACGCATTTCTTGCAAACGGCGCAAAGGCGGCAACATATTCGCAGAACAATGTAGGCAAATCCTATAACTACAACGGGACGACCTACTACAACGGCATTTACACGAACCAGCGCTTCAAGTGGGGCGCAACAGATGAGAACGGTGCGGATCTTCCCGACGGAACACTCTGTCTCGTAACCACGACGATGTATCCTTCAGGCTATGAGAACGCAAGTGCCCACAGCCTTGAGGAAATAAAGATGAACAATACGTACGTAACTCCCGTGACGATCGACGGAAAAGGTCCGGAGCTTCGCAACGTAAACCTCAGATATATCAGCGACAGTGAGTTCTATGTTGACTTTGAGGTAAGGGATACATCAAAATACATATCCGATATGACTATTTCAATCAAGGGTATTACTCCCGACGGCGTTGACGACTGGGAGTACTATAGCTTCAATCTGCCGAAGCTGGATAAGCTCACACTTGACGCGGACGGCTTTTATCACGGCTCAATCAACCTGCTTGATCCGGAAATGAGTTTCTACAGCACGGACGCGTGGAAGGTGCTGAAATCATACAAGAAGCTTGATTTTGTGAGATTCGATGTTCAAGATTTCGCGCTAAATGATCTGCACGGGATCGGCGACAGTTACAACGAATACTACATCATGCCCGACAGCTA
>CAZMRH010000033.1:0-14781 GCA_964568705.1 uncultured Lachnospiraceae bacterium | reverse complement strand
TTTCGTTGAACTGCTGCTTTTTTACTTTTTGTTGCACTTCATATTATAATCTAAGTCAAAAAAGTAAATATCAAACGGGAGGATGTTTTCGCCTATATCCTTTGTGCAGTCGGAAAACCATTTATAGGCTTCCGCCTCTGTAACAGGCACTACATAAACAACAAGCCTTATGCCGTCCGGTAAGGGGTTTTCCGGCGTTACGGTTACAGTAATGCCGTTTTCTGTTGTAATGCTGTAGCTTCCGTTGCCTGAATCGGCTATGTACATATTCGGGTCGGTGGGGAATATCGGTGGCGGCATAAACATTGATTTCCGCTTTATCGCCGGGCATATATTCAGCCGCAAAGCAGGGCACGGCAGAGCAAAGCATCAATATTATTGCAAGTGCGACGGAAAGTATTTTCTACATTCTCTTTAACCTCCGACTGTTGTATTGAGCGTGACCGCACCGGCGATGTAATAGGTTTCCGGCTCGTATGCCATGATTTTCAGCTTGATTTTTGTTCCGGCAGCGGGGACGGTATCGAATTTTATAGATTTGATATATTCGTCCGTCTTGAGAAGTCCTGTTTCGCCAAAAATGTTTCCGGTTTCGTCGGTGATACGCAACTTAAGCCATACGGCGTTATTCGCAATGCTCGTGAAATACACATCGGCGCACCGTTTTTTACGGTGGTTTTCCCTATGACATAGGTGCTGAATGGAACGGGATGCCCGTAACCGACGACAGTCTTGACATTGTCGAGATTCCAGCATATACCTATGCGGTGTTCCAGTAGTGCCGCGGACAGATGCCCGACGCATTCAAGGACACCTACAAGAAAATCTGCACCGAATTCTTCCCGCAGAGTAGCACCTACGAGTACGGCAGCGGAATTGAGCTTGAGGTTTACCATTCCGCCGACGTGCAGAATCCGGATTACGCTTGCGAAATCTGGATCGCCGTCAACAAGAAAAAGTAATATTCAACGAACTGCGCCCACTCTATGCTTTATCGCACAGAATGGGCGCAGTTTTCATATTTTCGCTTCCTGTTTCAGGCTGATTGAACAGCTGTAATTTTCCTTCGGCAAACCTGACAAAATAACGACAGAAGAAAGCCAAACTGAACCACAAAACCAGCGAAAACAAGCAATATTAGCCCGATTATTTGTGCATATTATGCTGATGCGCCGTACAATCGAACAGCGTGTTGCTATCGATCACCACACCGATACAACCAAACAGAACCGCTACAAAGCAGAATTGATGAATTTGACCACCGGATATTTTGGTTTGCTTCTATGAAAACCGTAGCATCCGGTAGTCATTTATGTGCTTGATTTAGTTTGATTTTTCAGAGTCTATGTTTCGTCAATGAGTACAATTACATCAAATCCACGCCGGAAGTGACAGCCGAAAATATTTTGAACCGTGACTTTCACGCGGACAAGCCAAATGAGAAGTGGTTGACCGATGTAACTGAATTCAAGTATTATGTCGGCACAGAGGTTAGGAAACTGTATTTGAGTGCCATTCTGGATTTATGCGACAAACGGATACCGGCTTACCGGATAGGTTCAAGCAACAACAATCAGCTTGTGTTTGACACCTTTGACGACGCAGTAAAAGCAAATCCCGATGCTCATCCCTTGTTTCACAGCGACAGAGGGTTTCAGTACACAAGTAAACTGTTTCACGCCAAGCTGGAGGCGGCGCATATGCGGCAGAGTATGTCGAGAGTCGGACGTTGCATAGACAACGGACCGATGGAGGGGTTCTGGGGAATGCTTAAATCCGAGATGTATTACCTCACAGATTCACCTCTGCGAAAGAATTGATTCAAGCGATTGAGAAGTACATTACTTTTTACAATACAAAGCGTTACCAACGACGACTTCGCTGTATGACAGCGATGGAATTTCATTGCGCTGCTCTCGCGGCGTGAAAAATTCCGCTCTGCTGCGCAGCAGGGCAGGAAGTAACAATTGAACATTTTTTTGGCTGTCTACTTGACAGGGGCGTATCAGTCAAAAGGGGCTTTTGCTGATTTTTTCATTTCATTTGTCGCCGTCCTGCGGTACGCATCACATTTGCAGATTAACCGTTACAGCATAATTTTTCCAGCCATCGCGAGCTTGAGCTGAAGTATATCCATCGCGTTGACCTTTTCGTCGAAGTTTACGTCGGCGAGAACGATTGCATTGCCGGTCAATATGGTTTTTCCTGCAAGATGCAGCTTGATTTTTATAATATCCACCGCATTTACCTTGCCGTCGCAGTTCGCGTCGCCGCATTTGCCGCCGAGCGCGGGTATCATCACCGGTGTGTCCGTGCCGCCGCATACCGTGCAGTGATGCGACTTCGAGCCTGCGAGCGTTTCGGTGGGTCTTACGTCGATTGTGTACTCAGTCGAATATGTGTGACCTAACGGAAGTGTTGAATTCCCGATAAGCGTTTCTCCACAGAGCGAGCATTTAAAGTTTGTATAGCCTCTGTCTACGCATGTGGGCGAAACAATATTTACAACCTCGTAGTTGTGAGTACATAAGTTTGTAAAGGCAAAATTGTTATCGATAGCATACCAATATGCCGCACTGTTTCTGTATCCGGAAATCAAAACGTTTCCGGTAAAATAGTAATGATAATTTTCAGAGATGTCGTAACCAAAAGCATGGCTTCCAATATCAGTTACACTTTGCGGTATGTATACAGACTTTATTCTCGAACAACCGAGAAACGCATCATCTTCAATTTTTTGAAGCCCTTCGGGAAGGCTGATTGACGTAATTTCAGAATGCCCGTTAAAAGCTTTATTTCCGATTACTTTCGTTCCTTCTTTTATTATACATTCACTCCCGATTTTATACGCCACATCAAGCACTCTTGCTTTGTGATACAGTATTCCGTTTTCCCAGTTGTCAGAATTGTTGTAAAATCCGGTGTTTTCAAACGCCGAAGAGTCAATACACTCTGCATTGTCCGAAAATTCGAAGTCATTCAATGACGTACAATTAGCAAATGCCCACTTGTTTATATTTACGGCTTTTTTGATTATTTCGGCACTTTCAAGCTTGCTGCACTGGTTAAATGCTGCTTGCCCTATCGTTTCCAGTAAAGAATGTTCCGTGATATTTACATATTGCAGGTTTGCACAGTTTGAGAACGCGTCCCGCTCTATACTTTTTACACAATCAGGTATTGTTATGCTTGTCAGTCCTGCACAACCGCTGAAAGCTCCCACAGGGATGAAGGGATAATTAAAATCCGCAGGAAAAATAATTTCCGTAACGCCCGAACATCCTGAAAACGCGCTGTGAAGGTAACTGTTTATCAAATTACTCCTATATACAATTTTTGTGATGTTGGAACATGCTCTAAATGCGTCTTCGCCCAAATATTCTACATTTTTTAAGTCTACCTCACCTGTAATTCCGTCACAGTTGTAAAAAGCAGAATTGCCTATACTTGTGAAGTTCTCAGACAGTGTAATCTTTGCTTTGCTACAATTGTAAAATGCGTAGTTACCGATACCGACAAGCGTACTCGGCAAGCTTACATCGGTAAGCTCAGTGCAATCACTGAAAGCATGATACCCCAGCGCTGTAATCCCGGCGTATACTGTGACGGATTTTATCTGACTTTTTACCGACTGCCACGGCGGAGTTGTTTCATACCCGGATTCATAAAAGGCTGCCGCACCTGTTCCGGTGATACTCAGCTCACCAGTCGTGCTGTTGAACGACCATCTGATATTATTTTCGGCGCTCACCGTAAACGGGCATAGCGATACTACCATAACAATACACAGAATCGTGCAAATGACACGTTTCATGATAACCTCCTGTAATTCAATTAGTTTTGTAAATTAAGACGCCGTGTAAAGAAATGCTTTTTCCACCCATGCATGGAATAATTGCAGAAATGCGTAGTTTTTCAACGTTCTTATGCTGTGTCTTGTACAATAGTGCGCAAGTTGCGGGAAACGGATACTTTTCATTCACTTGATTTAATGTTGTACATCCAAGGGTGGTAGGATCAAAGCTTTCTTGAAAGTTATATGATACAGGGTATGTTTCCGGTGTTCCGAGTGTCGCATAATTGGTCCCGTCAAAATACAGTTCTTCAACTTTTATTTGATGAAAGAGTATCTTGTTATAGAAAAAGTTTTTGTTATTCTTAAAATCATCCACTGAAATTGTTTCATTTCCACTTCCAACAATAGGAAGCTTATCAGTCACCAACTGAATGAAAAACGAATCATTATAGCGGCACTCAAGTATATCGTCAGTGAATTCAACCGTTAATGCTAATTTCAAATCTGTTTGAGAGCTATTGTCAACTGTAAATTTCAACGCCTTAGCATTATCGTCAATAATAGAAAATGGATACATTCGTTTATCTGTCACAGATGAAGAAGCAGGCGAAGTGACTTCAAGCGAATATCCCGTATCTGCTGAAACCGAATAGTTAAACCCGGAAGGAGTAGTGCCGTTCAATGAGAAGTTGTCTAAATACGGATGCATTGTCAACAGTTCACTGTTCCTCAAGGGGCGTGTTGCTTTAACTCTGTGATAATTATAATTTCGGAAAGCAGAATAAAACCCCTTGTTAACAAGTGAACAATTCTTTGATTTTTCTCCCGTGTTAACATCAGTATAATCACATTCAGTACATAGGAATCCCGAATCAGAATATTTACAAAAATATACACCACTAGAATCTGTTATTCCAATCGGAGGAAAACATATCGGCATATTTTCGTGCATTTCATACCATACATTATCAAACACAAGCGAAGCACTGGAATGAGAGTCAGATTGATATGATCTATCTCCGCAGAAAGTAAATAGCGGGAAATATGCACTTAACTGATCTACAATATAAGTGTTCGTTAAAAATACTCCCATATTCTGAGCAGAGTGGGGCTGATTGTTTGCATAAGAGTCTGCGTAAACAATACCAAAAGGCTGGTATACGGACAAATCCACATATGTTGCGGATGAAGAATCTGTAGCCGGAGAAGCAACAGCAACCGGTGAAAGAGGTATTCTTCTGGATTCTGGTGATGCCAGGCGATTTCCTATCCCCTCAATGTGACAATTATTCATAAATATTCTTGCGTCGCACGTTAAATGATGTACGCATATGCTGTAATCAAAATGACATTTATCAAAGAGAAATTCTCCGGCGCGTGCCAAGTATTTGCAATCGATTAAATTTTGTGTGAATACGCATGATTCAAATACGTTGAGTTCTCCGCTGTTAAGCATATTCCCGGTATAGCAAAGACCAACGTTACAAGCAAAAAAGTCAAAATTTTTAAATCTACATCCGTAAAAATTCTTTGCATATACTTGTAAACCTATATTAAAGCCGTCAATTATAATATTTTCATACAATAAATATGCAAAGTTCCCTGTGTCGGATGTATTTCCTATTCTGATTCCAACCGCAGTGTCATGTGAAGTACAATTTGAATTACTTAATGTTATAGTGCCCTCTCCGCTTATTATATGTGAATATGTTGGTGCACCGTTATATCCAATGTCATGACATATATTAATCATAGAAGGTGAATCTGTAGAAGACATTCCGTTTTTAAATATAACTGAACCTCGCAGTACAACTCTAACATAAGGAGAAATTCGTATTGTATCACTAATGTAGTATCCACCTGCGGAGAACACCACATTATATGATTCGTGTGCAGATGATTCTTTTGCGAAATTCACAGCCGCTTGTATGCAATCCGCCGCTTTCGCCTGATCGGAAGTAGGTGTGCTGTTGAAATTACCCATTGCTCCGAACTGCTTTATATCCACCTCGCCGTTTCTGACAATCAGTCTTGCGGCAAGATGATATTCATCATCAATTTCTCGCAAATCGATAAGAGAACCACCATCAAAGACAGTATCACTTTCCACCGTAACAATATCATATTCAGCTCTGCCGCCGGGAATATTTTCGTAGTAGTTTTCTGTCGAGCAGCGGTCTCCATCACGCAAGTTAGCTGACTCCCCGCGCATTTGATCTACATTTGTATATTTGTTCCACATTGCTCCGCGTGCCGTATCATCGGTATCTATCCATGCATATAAAGTGTTTGCCGGAGCATCAGTGCCGACCCAAATTTCCGAACTCACATCGTTCGTATTGTTAATATTATTACTGCTCATTTTTACTCCTTTTCAATCATTAATTGTTATTTTTGTTTTAATATTTACGAAATATAGATAAAGAGGGCTTTTATTCCTGTGCTTCGGGCGGATATAATGCGTTATATACTGCGGAGTTTCTTACCGGATTTTCGGATGTCGGGCTTAATTCCTCATCGACTTGGCTAACAAATGCTTGAAACAATGAAATTATTGAGTTACCTGTGCGTATCATTTTATAATATCCATTCTGTGAGTATGATATAAAATAGAACGAGTACATATACCCTATTTTTGTATACTGCGAACACGTATAATACTGTACATCTTTTTTCAGAAATACCATACTGTTTGAATATCCATGTGATTCTATTTCACCCATTGTTTCAATTATATGTTGCTTCTGTTCTTCTGTTGGAACATTAAACCACTCCAACACAAATGTTTTTATAACGGCGCTGACTGTTCCGTCATCTTCAACCGAAAGTCCGTCGCCAATTTTGACACCGCCTTTTACTGTTTCCGATGCAGTAGGCAACACATATGCGCCTCCGCTTATGTCAACTGTCTGCCATTCACCTTGCGAATCCTTATATTTTATTGTAGCCATATGATTATCCTCTCAAATAAATTAATAATACGTAATCCTATAATATTTTTCCGGATGACATTAGCCGGTGATACCAATACTGCTGATTTTTTCTTCTTGAACAAGCCCGGCATTACATTTTATACTTATTAAAGTATCCCACCGGACCCACCTCCCGTTCTTTCATTGTTTTATATTTGGATTTTAATTTTTCTTTTGCATTTATACTATTATTCACTTGTATAATATCATACTTTTTCAATAAGTCAATACACATGGCAAATTTTGCTATTTTTCTGACAAGCTTGAATGAATAAGTAAATTCGCAAAGTAAATGCAACAGTGCAATTTACGGTTGCATTTACTTTGGGAATTTACCAATAATTTGTAACCTCTCTGCGCTACAATAATAGCAAGGGTGGTGAAGGACAAGATGGACGCAAAGTTTATACGCGACCGAATAACAGGACTGCGGCTCAAAAAGGGCGTGTCGGAGTATCAGATGAGCTACGATCTCGGACACAGCCGCAGCTATATTTACAACATTTCGTCGGGCAAGTCGCTGCCGCCTATGGCGGAGTTTTTGCAGATATGCGAGTATCTCGGCGTTTCCCCGAGCGAGTTTTTCGATGAGTCGAGCGAGAATCCGGCTTTACTGCAAACGGCGATGGACGAGCTTCGCAAGCTCGATGACGATGATATCATGCTGATTATAGGGAACATCCGCAGGCTCTCAAAGGGCAAGTAATAACGGCAGAAAAAACAGGCGCATGGAATCAATCTCCGTGCGCTTGCTTTTTGTCCGCAAATGTTTCGGCAATCTACATTGAGTCATTTGCTGTAGTAAGCTCTATCTTACTCTGACAGCTATATCTGTTATCTTTCTGTAGATATCCGTAATCCTGTTAGATTGGGCAGTTCACTTTCTCGGTTCATCATGAACCGCAGGGCAGTCCACCGAATAGGCAGAGTTATCCCTTGTAAGTGAAATATTTTTTTAATTTACGGCGGCATTTTGAGCGTATAGAGATTGCTCGAATTGCCGCCTTTGCCTCTATATTGGCTTTCCCGTGTTAAGAATCCGGCTCTTTGCAGATCGTCAAGCGCACGTTTGACGGTGCTGCGTGAGAGCTTGGTTTCGTAGGCGATGGTTGGGATTGCCGGATAGCATTGACCGGATTTGTTTGCTCGGTCGAGAAGATAAAAATAGACCGTCACAGCCCGTGACGGCAGCTCGCTTTGGTAGAGGAAGGACAGTCTGCTCATCGGCCTGCACCTCGATTCTGCTGTCGGAGAGGCGTTCTTGCGGAGGACGGTGCACGGTTGGACTGATACTGCTTTTGACCGCCTCCGGCCGGGAGATCTTCGCTGTCCGGCGCGTCGGGAACATCCATCGGCGGCTCCGGCTTGTCCTCGTCCGTGCCGGAGTGATACTTCTTGAATATTTCATCCTGTAAGGTGTCCTTTCCGGCGTAGGCCACCTTGCGGTTGCCCTTGTCGGCAACGGTGTATTCCTCACCGAACTGGATGCCCCATTTGAAGAACAGCTTTAATTTTACAATCATCGGATAGAAGCCTGTTTTCGTCACGATGAACTGTCCTTTGGGCATACTCTTTAGCTCGTCAGGTGTCATCAGCGCACGCTCTATCATCTGAATGGACTGCGAGGGATCATTCTTTCCGCGACTGACAGATCCCGACTGCACGGTACGGCTGCCCATCGCTTTGGAGAGGACTTGCGCCGATTTACTGTTCGGGGCAAATCCGCCGAAGATGGTGAGCTGCGTGTTGTCGGTAATGATTTCGCTGCCTTCTTTTCCGTAGTTTTTATCAAGCTGCGCAAACGATTGAATGATGGCACAAATAGACACACGGCGGGAACGGGAAGCGGAAAACATCATCTCGGCAGACTCAATCTTCGGCAGCGTGCCGAACTCGTCGAGATACATCATCACACGGTTTTTCAGCTTGCCGCCCTGCTCGTCAGCGACCGCTAATATTTCTCGGTATAGCTGCTGAATGATTAGCGATACCATAAAATATTTACTGCTATCTTCCTCCGGCATGACGATAAAAATGGCAGACTTGGAGTTACAGAATTTCTCTGCATCTATTGCGGTATCAAAGCACAGAATCTGTTCAAGCTCGGAATCGAGGAAAGCGTTCAGACGGGACAGCGCCGTACTCATAACTGAATTCATACTTTGTTCGCTGGTATTAAGCGCTGCGCCGGCAAACCATTTCGCCTTGTGTTCGGGCGGCAGCTTTTCGATTATCATTTGAAACTGATTCTTGCCCTTGACTTTGGTCGGTGCGAGTAACTCTTGAATCACCTTGAACACCGATACGATGTGACGCTGTTCGGGAGGACACAGCTCTGCCACGAGCAGAATGGTTGCCGTGAGGAGTCCTTCAGCCGCATCGTAAAAATATGCATTCTGTCCGAAGGATGCCGCGTCCATGCCGGAGAGGATGATGGTCTTGGAGATAATCTTGGCATACTTCTCGGCTTTTGCCTTATACGCAAGGCAGTCTGGATTCTTTGCATATAAATCCTGATACTTGTTGACGAGGTGCAATAGGTTGTTTCCGTCACTTCGGGTGGGGTTTCTGAGGTCGATGACCGCTACGCTGTAGCCGTAATACTTCTTGGCAATATTTCCGTAGTTGCGATACAAATCTCCCTTTGTGTCGGAGGTAATAAAACTCATCCCCGATGCACAGGCATATTCAAGATTGGGATATAACCAATAGGCGGTCTTGCCGACGCCCGCCGCACCGATCATCAATGCGTGTACATCGGAATCATCCACAAGTGCGGTTGTGGGAGTAGGTTTGTTGTTCTTCTTTCCGAATGAAAACGGAGCAGCCGGAGATTTACAGCCGACAACGATTCCTTGTGCCGTTGGGCAGTTTTTGCCTTGCCTCCATAGCTCCGGCTCAAAGGGGATGTGCTTGTAGGTCTTGTAGATTTCTTCTTTTCTTGCCCATCGCGCCGTGCCGTGCTGACCGTTGCCGACAGTCTTGTTTTTAATGTTATTGAGGTTGTAAATGTGTGCCAGCAGAGAAATTAAGCCGAGGACGGTAAACATCACGCCGGCAATAAGGACAAGTGTTGCAATCGGATTCATGGTTTTCAGCTCCTTCTACATAGATTGTTCAATGGCTTCGGTCTGCTCCTGTTCTTGTAGGGATACAAAAGCATTCAGCCGTACAGCGTCCAGACCGATTTCAAGCATATTTTCAATCTGCTTTGCCGCTTCGGATTTAGTCAATACTCGGTCGGGAGGATATTCACGGGTAAAGTCTTGCAGCTTTTGTTCCATATCGCTGATACGGCCTGCGTATCCGCTTCGGTCATGATTGGGCTTGTACCTTTCAGACATAGCGTCGGTGTACCAGCTTTCATGAAGCTTGACTCCGAACTGTCTGTCACGGATAACCGAAAAAGAAAGAGCGCACCTTGCCATTTCCAAAGTGCGCTCCCGAACTGCCGACACATTGCCGGTGCTCATGTTATTCAGTTTTGTGATACAACCGGAGAGCTTTGCGGTTGTCTGCTCCGTTAGCTTTTGCGGATATCGCTTGAGCTGCTCATATTCCTCCGACCATTCGATTTTTTCATCGCCGAGCATGGCGCACAGTTCCTTGACATATTCCATGTTCGGATGCTCGGAAGCGGGAATCGGCACAATGCCGTTCTTTGCCTTGAGCATTTCGTTCCAGTCCTTTTCGGTCGGAGCTTCACGATATACCTTGTAATCGCCGATTTCATGGATATGCTCGGCAATACGGTAACAGGCTTCGATTCCGGCAGCGTCATGGTCCAGACACAGCAGAACGGTGTCAATGCTCGGGTTCAGTTCAAGCATTTTTACGGCGGCATGGTCGGCAACGCAGCAGAGTGCGACATAGCTGTGCTGTGTCCAATCCTTCGGGTGCAAGGTCAAGAAGGACAGCATATCTATGGGTGCTTCAAACACAAACAGCTTGTTTGATGTGCCTGTGTGATGAAAGCTGTAATCGGCGTCGCAGCCGTCGATGTTGCCCTTGTAGCTACTACCCTGATAGGTTCCGCGCTTGTGTGCGTGTTTTGGGATACCGTTCTCATCGCATCCGACAAAGACGGCGTTGTGATGCCCGGCATCCTCGTACAGTGTTCCGTTGTGGGGAAAGTAATGGATGATATTACGGTCAATAAACCGCTGCTTCATCAGATAGGCAAACACACGCCTCATATCCGAATTGGCTTCGGGCAGTACAAACGGCTTTTGCTCTTTCTTCCGTTTTGTTTGCTCTGACGGTGTAATCGGTATATATCCGTTGCCGAGGAGCATCTGCACTGCGTCGGGAAAGTCAAGGTTATAGAAACGGCGGACAAAGTCAATGGCTTTGCCGCCTGTCTGCTCATAGTGGTGATACCACCGATTCTGCCGGATGGTTATCTTTGCGCTGCCGTCACGCCATTCCCATTCGCCGCCGGATTTCTTCAGCCTCTCTCCGCGGCTGCGGAGAAAGGCTTCGAGGTCTGCGCTTTGTGCCTGTTCAATCTGTTCGGGTGTGAAATGAATATAGCTTGCCATAGGCGCTCCTTTCAAAGAATCTGTGAACTTTTCAGAAATAGGTTGTATTTCTCCTAATTGTCGTGTATAATATAGGTGGAGGTGTTGATGATGAATATAAACACGAATAATCTTGTTTCCATTACGGAGGCGAATCAGAACTTTTCAAAGGTCGCACGGTTGGTTGACGAAAACGGTTCTGCTGTCATCCTGAAAAACAATGTGCCTCGTTATCTGATTGTTGAATTCGGTCAGGCGGAAAAGGAGCAGCTTGCGTCCGATGAGGATGTTATGACAATCTCCAAGCGCCTGATTATGAAAAACAAACAGGCATACGAGGTGCTTGCGAAATGAAGAAGCTGACAAAAGAACAAATTATTATGCTCCACGATTCGCTGATAGAAGAAACAGGCGGCAGCGGAGGACTGCGTGACGACGGACTTCTCGAATCTGCTCTGAACGCACCTTTTCAAGGCTTCGGAGAAACGGAGTCCTTTCCGTCAATCCAGCAAAAGGCTGCAAGGCTCGGTTACGGCCTGATTCAAAACCATGCGTTTGTGGACGGTAATAAACGCGTCGGCACTCACGCCATGCTCGTATTTCTTGCCCTGAACGGAATCGAACTTGAATACACGCAGGATGAATTGTCAGATATGATTCTTTCGGTTGCTGCAAGCAAATCAACTTTTGAGGATTTGGTGCAATGGATCATCCGGCATCAAGAATAAAACGAGGCGACTCACATTGGAGCAGACAATCAAAAAGAAATTGACCAACGATGATTTGTATCTCCGGCAGGTCGCTATGCTGAGAGGCTTTCTTGAACGGAACGCCATATCACAGGCGCAGTTTGATAAAAGCTACCATGACCTGACCGAGAAAATGTATCCCGACAAAACCAAGATACCGAAAAGCACAGCCGAGTGACCGGCTGTGCTTTTCTCATTCAAGGCGGATTCCATGCGCCATTTTCTTTTCGTCCTCGGCTCTGCGCTGTTTGCGGTCGGTGATGGCTCTGCCGCCGCGACGGTCATCGTCAAGACGGTTTTGCAGATTACGGGATAAGTGATTGAACAGCCGCAGCACGCCAATGCAAGCGGTATAATTTTTGTGTTGCCGATAGCTTTTCAGCATATTGGCAACGTAGATATTTCCTTGCTCTGCGGATGCTGTAAGGAGTGCAATGGCTTTTTCCGCATCCCGTTCAATGTCATTGCCGTACAGATACAGCTTGCCGAGCGCATATTGCGCCCACTGGTTTCCTTGCTCGGCGGACTGTTCCAGATACCACACGCCGCGGTCGATATCTTTCGGCATATCCTCGTCGGTGAGATAGAACTTGCCCAAGAGATACTGTGCGTACTGATTGCCTTTGCCTGCCGCACGGGTGAGGTAGTCTATCGCTTTATGCGGATTGCGGACAGAAGCATCGCCGTCGAGCAGCAGCTTGCCGAGAACATATTCGGCAGCATCAAAGCCACAGTCGGCGGAGGCGGTCAACAGATCCACCGCGTTTTCCATGTCGGGAGGTACATCCTTGCCATCGAGGTAGAGCTTTCCGAGCGTGTATGCCGCATACTTGTTATACTGTGCAGCGGATTTTTCGAGTAGTTCCACGGCTTTGTCAATATCTTTCGGAACATCCTCGCCTTTGAGGTAAGTTTTGCCCAGCAGATATTGTGCATAAGGGTTATTCTGCTTTTCCGCTTCTTCCAGCCATCGGAAGGCGTAGGTCACATCCTTTGCTACACCTTCTCTGCGCAGAAACATTTTACCGAGCTTGTACTGTGCAACCGTATAATTATCCTGTGCGGAGGATACTAACCACCTGACCGCTTCGTCTACATCATAATGCCCGGATTCCTCATCAAGACAGATTTTCGCAATGTGGTATTTATCCCACTTGTTCTTTTTCTGCTTTTGAATCAGCCGTCTGTATTCGTCTGGCGGAGGCGGCGGCTCGGCGGATTCGCTTTCCGTGTCTGTCGGCTCCGGCTGCTGCTCGTCCGCGATATCGTCATCTTCAAATGTCTGACGGTCGAGGACGATATTCATGGCTTCTTCTATCACGGTGTTTCTGACCGATTTGAATTCCTTGTTTTGCGACAGCGGAATCTGCGGCGGCAGCGTGTCGGTGTAATTCCGCACCACCTCAAACTTCTGCTCATACCATAAATCATACAATTCTTTGATTCGCTCGTCTGCGGACAACTCGTCCACAATAGCGTCCACCACGGCTTTCAGCGCCGGCTTCAGATAGCCGTACTGCTTTCGGCCGCTGTAATGGGACAGCTTCTCCGCAAGGTGAAGCAGCAGTTCCTCCACCTTCGGATTGTCATAGCCGTTCGTATTGATTCGGCCGATAATATCCGCAATCAGTTCGCGGCTGCTTTGCCGGAGGGTGTCACGGTATTCGGTCTGCCGTTTGTAGATTTCAATATTATCGTGTGCAAAGATAGTCCGGGCAAGCGAGGAGCGAATATTGTCGATCCCTTGCTTAGTGAGAAAGCCGTCCTTGATATTATCCGAGTAGGCAATCAGATGAATGTGCGGATGGTGCGATTCGTTATGGAATGCCGCATACCATTTGAGTTCTTCCATCGGGATTTTCAAGCTCTCGGACAGCATCTCCCGTTCACCTCGAAGCATATCCCGCCAGCGTGAGCCTGTATTAAAGCCGAGTCGTTCCGCGTCCTCACGGCGGAGCGACACAATCATCGTCCACACATTGCCTTCGTGCTTTTTCAGCTCGTCGGACACTTCCGTGAGCGAAACCTTAACGCCGCCATCAGTGAACAGACCGTGCGTGCCGATACGCTCCGCACGGGGACGCGTGGCGATATAGTCGGCGTAGGTTTTTGTCTGCATAATCTGAAAAGCGTTATCTTCCAGCGCCCGTGAGATAAATTCTGAAACGGAGGACACCGTGCCGTTTTTGACATAGTCGTTGTATTCCAGCATTTCAGCGCTGTCGGGAAAGTCGCGCAGGAGCTTTTCGACAAGCTGCTGTTGACTGAGCGTTGCTGGAGCAAGCCCCTGCGTGTTATCCATTTTCTCAACGCCTTCACGGGTGGCAACGTATTTGGCGTACCCTCCGGCGTTCAGCCTGCTGTTAGGTTGTATACTCCGCGTCGATACGGCCTATGGTACAGTCATCAAGACTGTCTGCGCCAACTCGATGGACTGCACGGGATATTTCAGATTTTGTGCAGGGCATAAACAGATACTCGTTGCTGTCTGCATGACTGACCGTAACGCACATCATACAGTTCTCGTAAAAATACTGCGGAAAGGTTTTTCCGTTATACAGCTCCTGCGTGCGTAAGCCGTTGTCTACCAGCACACCGTATGGCGTTACCGTTTTTTTATCGGAAGCAATCACGCTTTCGCCGAGCATGCGGTAATCATAGAAGTCATCCGCTTCGGCAGAAATCGCACCTTCCACATTCATCCGGTGCATTCTGCCGATCTTGGCTGTATCGGAAAAATCCGT
>CAZMRH010000032.1:7787-14931 GCA_964568705.1 uncultured Lachnospiraceae bacterium | reverse complement strand
ACTTTACCCATAAGGAAGTGCAGGATGGTTCAGATGCCGATCAAAAGCCTGTGGAAAATATTCTTTGTGAAATGGTATCAAGAATCATAAATGAAAATAAGGAGGTAGCATAATGACACCAATCGAAGCTATGGCAAGAAGAGGGAGAACCCCAAAAGTCGTGCTTTACGCACGCTTTTCCAGTGATAATCAGCGTGAGGAATCCATAGATGCTCAGCTACGGGCAATGCATGATTACTGCTCAAAACTGGGTGCAATCATTATAACGGAATATGTCGACAGGGCAAAATCGGCCACCACAGATGACCGACCGGAATTTCTTCATATGATTGAGGATGCTAAAAATGAGGAATTTGACTTTGTTATAGTCCACAAGCTCGACCGGTTTTCCCGTAACCGGTATGATTCCGCACATTACCGGCACGAGCTGAAAAAGCATGGAATTAGTCTTGTATCAGTGATTGAACAACTGGACGACAGTCCGGAGGGCATCATCATGGAAAGCGTTTTGTAGGGTATGAGTGAATACTACTCCAAAAATCTGTCCCGAGAAGTGATGAAAGGAATGAAGGAATCTGCCTTGCAGGGATTGGCTACCGGCGGGGTTGCGCCTTTTGGCTTGGCAATTGACTCGCAGACACGAAAATATATCATCAATGAGGAAGAAGCCCCTGCGGTTCGCTTTATCTTTGAGCAGGTTTCCAACGGTGTTGGATATACAAGAATTATTCAACAGTTAAATGACATGGGTTACCGTACACGCAAAGGCAAGCTGTTTGGAAAGAATTCCATTCATGAAATTCTGCGTAATGAAAAGTATAAGGGTGTATTTGTTTTTAATCGCAGTCAGGGTAAGGATTGTACCGGTAAGCGCAACAATCACCACAGGAAAGATGAAGAAGAGATCATCCGCATTCCCGGAGCGATTGAACCGATTGTCGATGAAAATACCTTTGATGCTGTCACGAAAATTATCGCCTCACGCCGCAGGGCTACTCCTATAAATGCTAAAGAGGTTTATTTGCTTGCGGGAAAGGTATATTGCGGCGAGTGCGGTTCAGCCATGACCGGAAATCGTAAGCACTCCGGGCGCAACAAAACGTTATATGTGACTTATCGCTGTGGCGGCAGTCATCTCAAAGGGCGCATTGACTGTAGAAACAAGGAAATCAGTCGGGACAAGCTGGAAAGCTTTGTGATGAAAGAGCTTGCACGGGTGATTTTCAACGATGATACCTTGAATAACATCATAGCGGAATATCAGGAATTTTGCGCTCATAACAATGAAAACGGCATACAGAAAATTGAAATGATTCAGAAAAAGTTGCAAGCCGTGCAAATCAAGATAGACAATCTGGTTCAATTAATGGCGGAAACCGGAAGCAAAAATGTTGTATTAACGTTGGGCAAGCTGGAAAAAGAGCAGGAGCAGCTGGAAACAGAGCTGGCGAAAGCAGAGGCTGAGCTGAATTATCCGACGATTGATGAAAATAAAATCCGTGCAGCTTACAAAATCGCACGGGAGCAGTTCCTTTTCGGTGAATTACCGGAAAAGCAACTTCTGATAAATCATTTCCTGAATAAAGTGGTGGTTTACAAGGAGCATATTGAGGTTTACCTCAACAAGCTCCCTACATATCTGCTTACACTGGATGATGGAATGTTTTCCACCCAGTGGGGAAACACCAAAAATGAAAAATCGCCCACAGCCGAACCCCAAAAGGGTTCAATTGTGAGCGAAAATGGTGGAGGCGAGGGGAATCGAACCCCTGTCCGAAAATCTCTCAATACGACTTTCTCCGGGTGGAGTCAATCATTTATTTTCCCGTACGGCGCTCCGGTTGACAGGATCACCGCACGGTAGCTTTTTTATGCATGACAACCTCAAAAGCAAAAGGGCTGTTCACGTTCGCCGCAAAAGTTACGCCAGAAAGGGAGCAGCGGCCCTCTCCCGACTGACGAGCTGACCGTGGTCAGCGTGCCGCTGCCGTTAGGCAGCGACTGCTAATTCGTTATTGTTAGCGTTTAATTATTAAGCGAAGCTTATTAAAGAGGTGCTTCAACCTCTACCCGCTTATCGTACCTCAAAACCCCCGTCGAAACCTTTACGCCCCCATATACGCGGCATAACGCCGCTTTTTTATTTGAGCACCGTTACAACATCGCTCATTGCGCGTCTTTCCTTCTTCGGTAATACAGAGTCTTCATATCCCACCGGGATGAGTGCCACCGGTCTGTATCGTGCCGGAATACAGTACTTACTTACGACCGCAACCTCGTCAAACGCGCCTACCCAGCATGTGCCGAGCCCCATCTCGCGTGCCTTAAGCATTATCGCAAGAGTCGCCGCCGCCGTATCCTGAAGCGCGAAAAGATTCTCACCGCGCTCACCGAAGCGACCCACGATGCTCTCGCTGTCAGTACAAACGATTATAAGCGCACCCGCATTCTTTATCCATTCGTTGTGATACACATCTGGATACGCGCCCGATGCTGCCTTGTTACCGGCAAGCGTGAAGAAGTGCCACGACTGCATGTTGCACGCGTTCGGAACCTTTACCGCCGATTTCAACAGTTCGTCAAGCTGTGCTTCGGTCACATCAGCACCTGTATAAGACCGGACGCTGTGCCTTGCGTCAAGAAGCGCGTCAAAACTTGAATATGCCATTACTTTTCCATCCTTTCCGATGTGACAAAGCCGGAATTTGCTCTGTCAAAGATGTCCTCGTCCGAGATAGTGCCTGACTTGATGAATAACTGAAGTTTGTCAATCTCGCTTACCACATATTTTCGAAAATCCGCGTTTTTATTGATGTTTTCAAATGCGATTCGCGTTTCGGCAGGGTGCTCGCATATAAGCTTCGTGCCTAAGCCTTCAAGCTGATGCTCCATTTCAAGGCGGATGCGTCTCAGGTGTGGCTGATGCGACACAAGTACGAGCCGCGTCCCTTCCGTCAGTCCGTGATTTCCCAGAATCGCGAGCGAATACGCAACATTCTGCTCAGTCGTCGTGGATTTGTTTTCGACTAAAATCGCGTCCTCGCCGATGCCCTCGCGCATCAGATAATCTTTCATGTATGCGGATTCATCAAAATCACCGAAGAAGCCGACACCGCCCGTTATCAGTATTTTGCCGATGTCCTTTGATTTGTAAATGTTCACCGCGCACCGTAGACGTTCGTCAAGGAGCGGTTTGATGTGACAACCGAAAACGATGATGCAGTCAGCATATGAATACTCCGGTGTGGGTACGGAAAACAGCACCTGACGGAATATTTCGTCAGTAATATTTGCGATATCGATTTCGGAAAGCTTCATCTCAGTATCTGCCGTCCGACTTGTACGCACGCTCAACCTCGCGCTTTGCCTGATTCTTCGCATCGGTATCGCGCTTGTCATAGAGCTTTTTACCTCGACACAGTCCGACTTCGACCTTGACCTTTGACCCTGAAAAATATAGTGACAGCGGGACGAGTGTATAGCTGTCGCGGTCTGTGAGCGACGCAAGCTTCATTATCTCGCGCCTGTGCATCAGCAGCTTCTTGAGTCTCAGAGGATCGCGGTTGAATACGTTGCCTTTTTCGTAGGGACTGATGTGGATGCCGACGGCGTAAAGCTCACCGTCGATTATGCGGCAGTAGGAATCCTTAAGATTGACCGAGCCTGCACGGACGCTTTTGACCTCCGTGCCGAAAAGAGCGATTCCGGCTTCATATGTGTCGTCAATGAAGTAATCGTGCCGGGCTTTGCGGTTCTGCGCGATTATTTTCGTGTCTGTCTGAGCCATTGTCTCACTCCCTTACGCAGTCTGCCTATATTATACACAATATTAAATGCAAATTCAACGGAATTTTCACGAATACATAAAAATACTTTTTTTGCATGATTTTTGACGTTTTACCATGCGATATCCGTCACACGCCGACATACTCCGCCGCACTCTTTCCCGCAAGTACGCCGGTCGAGAATGCAATCTGCAAATTATACCCGCCGGTGTACGCGTCAACATCGATTATCTCACCCGCGAAATAAAGTCCCTGTACTTTTTTCGACATCATCGTTTTAGGATCAAGCTCGCGAACATTTACACCTCCGCGCGTCACTATCGCCTCATTCACCGGTCGCAGTTTTGACGGCGTGAGCGGCATACGCTTCAGAAAATCGAGCAGACGGTGCCTTTCCTCACGCGTGACTTCGCACGAGTGCTTGTACGGGTCGATTCTCGATGATGCGACCGCGTAGTCGATGAGCTTTTTCGGGAGCAGGTCACCGAGCGAATTGCGGAATTCTCGCCGCGAATACTTCGACAAATCGCCGATGAGACGGTTGTCAAGCACCGCGTCGTCAAGTGCGGGCTTTAAGTCGATGAACATTTCAAAGTCGCATGGACGGCTTTTCATATGAGCCGACGCGGAAAGTGCGAGAGGACCTGAAATCCCGAAGTGGGTAAAGAGCAGCTCACCTATTTCGGAGAACACCTTCGCGCCGTTTTTCCTTTCGGTGACGGTGAGCGTAACGTTCTTGAGCGTAAGTCCCATCATCGGCGATGTGTCCTCAGAAGTGACTATCGGCACAAGCGATCCCTCAAGCGGCGTTACCTCAATGCCCTCACGCTCTGCCATTCTATGACCGTCGCCCGTCGAGCCGGTGCCCGGATACGATACTCCGCCCGTCGCGATTATCACGGCATCGGCAGGGTAGTACGTGTCGCCGCATCTTACACCGCGCACAATACGAACTGTATCGCCGTTACCGTCAGCCTCCGCGTCAATGCCGTCCGCCTTGCCGTGTACGATTGTCACGCCGCGCTTCCTCATGCATCGCTCAAGTGCACCCGCTATGTCGGCAGCCTTGTCTGATACGGGAAACACACGTCTGCCGCGCTCGGTTTTAAGCGGTACGCCGAGTCCTTCAAAAAAGCTCATCGTATCCTGCGGAGTGAAGCGGTATATCGCGCCGTACAGGAAGCGGCGGTTCGTCACGACGCTCACGAGAAACTCCTCGGGCGTGCAATTGTTTGTGACGTTGCATCTGCCCTTGCCGGTGATGCGCAGCTTGCGTCCGACCATGCTGTTCGGCTCGATTACCGTAACCGCCGCACCTGCTTCTTCCGCCGTACATGCCGCCATCATTCCGGCAGCACCGCCGCCGACTACGCATATCCTTTTTGTAACGTCAGCCGTCATGACAGCGCACCTCCGTTATTTTTTATAATTATTCTGCCGGTGTCCATTCGCCGAATACGGTAAAGTCAATGACTCCGGGAGTTATCCCTTCGGGCGTACCCTTGATGTTCAGCCGTACCGCGCGTGCGCGCATCGGCTCAAGTACGCGGTAGTCCACAGCCATGTCAACTTTATTATCCGACATGGCGAGCACCTCATGCCACACATTGTCTGTATCCATCGCATCAACGGTGTATCCGAATGCTCCCGCCGTGACACCGCCGCATACGTCAAGACCTACATCGCGCCACATAATGCGTACGGATTTTATATCAATTCCGCGGTAGGCAAGCGATACGGTGAGCGTGGGCGCTGTATCGGCTGCATCCGGCTGCCACCACGTCTGCGTGCTTCCGTCGACCGCGTACAGCGCGTCACGTCCCGCCGCGTGGCTTGTGGCGGACGTGCTGCGATGTCCCGTGCAATTTTTCAGTCCCGCACCGTTGTCGTTTTCGGGATTCTTTATAAGACCCGGTATCCACTGCGGCGTTTCGCTGATATTCTTGACATACAAATCACCGTTTTCGTCAATACCGAGCGGATCCATGCCGATTCGCCGCTCAAGATGATGCCGCGACCATACGCCGATGGTGTAGAACGTCCATATCGTATCACAGGGACCGTCGACGATGCAGCCGTGACCGACGCCGCGGCACAGTCCCGAAGTTTTGCGTGTGAACGGGCTTGATTTCATGTATGTGAACGGTCCGAGCGGTCTATCTCCCTTGTATGCGCCCTGCGCGTAGGAGATGAACTCAGTACCGGGCGCACTGTAGCAGAGGTAGTATACGCCGTGCTTTTTGTACAACCATGCGCCCTCCATCGAGCACATGCCGCCGTCGTCGTTGTAGTCGCCGCACCTCTCCCATTCATGCGACGGATCAAAGCGGAAGAATTCAGTCGGCTCGCTTATCATCTGTATGGGATTGTCCGCGTCAAGCTCCGCGCCGATTACACCGCTCACGCCTGTGCACCAGTAAAGATAAAGCCGTTCGTCGTCATCGGAGAACAGCATCGGATCGAATATCCTTTCGGCGACTGTGCCGTCGGTATTGCGAAATTTCCCTATCGGTTTAAACGGACCTGTCGGCGACGATGATTCCCACAGCTCCGACACGCTCGCACACAGGAGAAATTTTCCTCGGCTTTTAACGACCGTCGGCGCGTATCCGCAGTCGTACGGCTCCATTCTGACGTGCTTCCACTCGCGGAAGTCGTCGGTGTAGTAGACCATGCCGCACGACGGGTACAGATACCATATGCCGTTTTCATAGATGACCGTCGGGTCGGCTGCTTCACGCCAGCTCATGTGTTTTCCGTCAAGACAGTCACGTCCGATAGGATAATCGGGGATGCTTATCGGATTGCAATAGGTGTCACAGTAATTTTTCATTCTTAGCTCCGTTTTCGTAATCTCTCAGTATTTTAGCACGCGCCGCCCGCTTTGTCAATGAAAACAGCGCCTTGGGCATATATTCGGAAATTGCGCATAAACTCAGTAGTGAAAACGAATCATCCGTGGAGGTCATATGTGTAAATTGTTTTTAAAACATAAGCTCGTGCCGTATCTTGTCAGCATCGCCATCGCAGTCTCGGTCGGCGCGATATCCGCACTTATCTCGCGCGACGCAACCGATATCTACGGCGAGCTCGCACTTCCGGCGTTCGCACCGCCGCGCTTCATCTTTCCGATAGTGTGGACGACACTGCTGATACTGCTCGGCATTGCGGCATACCACGTTTTTCAGTCGGACGCGAAACTGAGCAGCCGTGCGATTATCGTCTACGCAATTAATTTATTTATAATTTTCCTGTGGCCGATAGTATTCTTTAATTTTCAGGCGTTCTTTATCGCATTTCTGCTCGCGTGTCTGCTCTTTGTCGCCGCGGTGTATCAGTCATACCTGTTCTTCAAGGTC
>CAZMRH010000032.1:0-7777 GCA_964568705.1 uncultured Lachnospiraceae bacterium | reverse complement strand
CTGCCTGGCTGGCTGGCTGAGCCTGCCGTATACGCTGTGGTCGGCGTTCGCGGTAATCCTCAGCTTCGCAGTGTACCGCCTCAACTGACCTCGTTCCAACCTAATACACATGCCCCGCTTTTACCCGGGTGAAGGCGGGGCATACTATTGCTGTCTGAAAACTTTGCGGAGGCGGCAAATGAATCTTCAACATCTGAAATACGCACTTGAGGTGGCGAAAACCTCTTCAATCACAAAGGCGGCGGAAAATCTGTATATGGGACAGCCGAGCCTGAGTCGCGCGATACGAGAGCTTGAAGAAGGACTCGGCGCAAAGATATTCGTGCGCACGTCAAGGGGCGTGATGCCGACAGAACGCGGAAAAAATTTTCTTGAACACGCAAGGCGTATACTTGCCGAAGTTGACGCGGCAGAGGGCGTATTTAAAATGGAATCGGGGACATGTAAACGGCTGTCGGTATCAGCGACGGACTCACCCTATGTACTTTTTGCTTTCACGGAATTCTGCAAGACCACGGCCGAAAATATAAAAAATGAAATTATTTTCAAAACATCCGGTTTTGTACAGACGGTCGCCGATGTCTCCGCTTCTGATTTAAATATCGGTATAGTCAGCAGCTTGAAGTCTGCGGAGGACAAGCTATACGAATATATTGAACGAAATAATCTCATTATAGAGCCCCTTGGGGAATACAGTAAAGTCATAGCCGTGTCTGCGGCGCATCCGATTGCGTATCGCGGGAGCATTACTACGTCGGAACTTGAACGGTACATCGAAATTGGCGGAAACGACTCTTATCAGGCGGCGTTCACGAGAGAATTAAGTCAAATGCAAAAAAAGTCAATTGCGGAAAATAAACGCATCACAGTTCCTGATTTCCGCAGCCGTATCTCACTTCTTACGGCTGTCGCCGGAAGCTATATGCGCACCCCTCCCATACCTCATGAAATACTTAACAATTTCGGGCTGCATGAGCTGGATTGTGCAGATGATGCTCCTGTTTACCGCGATTACCTGATTTTGCGGTATGGCTATCAGCTGACTGACACAGACCGTGCTTTTATTGATATATTAAAGGAATACTGTCCGAAAAAACGTGAGTATTATGCATTTATTAATTAAAAATTATACAAATGAGGAAAATAATTTCTATATAATCAGACACATAACAACATGCAAAATTAGCATTTCACAAAACGGTGCGGACGCTGTACAATTTAAGTGTGGCAAAGACCGCGATAAGTAAAAAACGAAATAAAACGGAGGAAACAGGTATGGCAAGATTCACGCTTCCGCGAGACATCTACTTTGGAGAGGGCGCACTTGAGAATTTGAAAAACCTGAGCGGAAAGAAAGCGGCTGTCGTAGTCGGCGGCGGCTCGATGAAGCGTTTCGGCTTCCTTGACAAAGTGCTCGGATACCTGCATGACGCAGGTCTTGAGACACTGCTCATCGAAGGCGTGGAGCCTGATCCGTCAGTCGAGACAGTCATGAGCGGTGCGGAAAAAATGAGACAGTTCGAGCCGGACTGGATAGTTGCTATCGGCGGTGGCTCACCGATCGACGCGGCAAAAGCAATGTGGGCGTTCTATGAGTATCCCGACGTGACATTCGAATCACTCTGCATACCCTTTAATTTCCCCACACTGCGCACAAAAGCAAAATTCTGCGCTGTATCGTCAACATCTGGTACGGCGACCGAGGTAACGGCGTTCTCGGTAATCACCGACTACTCAAAGGGTATCAAGTACCCGCTTGCGGACTTCAACATCACACCGGACGTGGCGATCGTGGATCCGTCACTTGCACAGACGATGCCGAAAAAGCTCGCCGCATATACTGGAATGGACGCGCTCACACACGCGACTGAAGCATACGTTTCGACTGTCGCAAGCAGCTACACCGACGCGCTCGCGATGAAGGCGATCGAAATGGTTGTATCCTACCTGCCGTCATCCTATAAAGGAAACCGTGAGTCACGCGCACAGATGCATGACGCACAGTGCCTCGCGGGGATGGCATTTTCAAACGCACTGCTCGGTATAGTTCACTCCATGGCACATAAAACAGGCGCGGCGTTCCATGAGGGTTCTATGGCTGACCGTCATCTGCCACACGGCTGCGCAAATGCGATCTACCTGCCGTATGTGATCAAATATAACGCACATGACGAGCGCGCCGCTAAGCGATACGCTGATATCGCGCGGATGCTCGGACTTGCGGGCGGAAGTGAAAAGGCACTTGCCGAAAGCTTCTGCACACTCATCGATAACATGAACGATGCGATGGAAATACCGCACACACTCGCTGAGTTCGGCGTAGATGAAAAGGAATTTTTGTCAAAAGTCGATAAAATCGCAGAGCTTGCGGTATGGGATGCATGCACAGGTTCAAACCCGCGTGCGATCGATGTTGAAACAATGGCAAAGCTGTTCAGATGCGCCTACTACGGTACGGAAGTCGACTTCTGAGACACGCGTATCAAATCACCTGAGTAATACTGAGATATGCAATAACCACAGGGCTTCGGACATTGTGTCGAAGCCCTTTTTATGGGAAGGAGAAACATAATGTATAAAATTTTAAAGAGACGGCAGCTGACTCCGGGTGTGGTTGAGCTTGAGGTGTATGCACCTCTTGTCGCACGCTCTGCAAAACCCGGTCAGTTCATAATACTTCGCACTGACAAGAACGGTGAGCGCATACCTTTGACAG
Organism: uncultured Lachnospiraceae bacterium; assembly: GCA_964568705.1. Lineage (GTDB taxonomy): Bacteria > Bacillota > Clostridia > Oscillospirales > CAG-272 > CAZMRH01. The sequence goes on along the minus strand of CAZMRH010000032.1, from coordinate 5,061 downwards.
TTGCCGCATATAAACGTGACCAAGGCATTGTTACTGTGATATTTCAGATAGCGGGAGCGACAACAGCGAAGCTTGCAGAAAAAAAGGCAGGTGACTATATTGAAGATTTTGCCGGACCGCTCGGAAGAGCGACGGAGCTTGACGGACTTAAAAAGGTATGTGTAATCGGCGGCGGAGTCGGCTGTGCGATAGCACTTCCGGTGGCAAGCGCACTGCATGAAGCGGGCTGCGAGGTGACTGCAATTATCGGTTTCAGAGGACGCAGTGCGGTAATTCTCGAGGATGAATTCGTCGCTGCTTCAGACTCGCTAACCGTGATGACAGACGACGGCAGTTACGGCAAGCGCGGACTTGTTACAAAGCCGCTGGAAGCAGAACTGATGAGCGGTACGCATTTCGACGAGATATTCGCGGTAGGGCCGCTCATAATGATGAAGGCAGTTGTCGAATGTGCAAGACCATATGGTATGAAAACGACAGTATCGATGAACCCCATTATGATCGACGGCACGGGAATGTGCGGCGGATGCAGACTGACAGTCGGCGGAAAGGTGCATTTCGCATGTGTCGACGGGCCGGATTTCGACGGTTTTGAGGTGGACTTTGACGAAGCGATGCGCCGCTCGTCGATGTACCGTGGAATAGAGGCTCACGCCTACGGTGAGACATGCAATTTACTTGCAAGGGGGGCAAGCTGATGGGAGCAAACATGAAAATGACGAAGAATCCGATGCCGTGTAAGACACCGGAAAACCGTGTTAAAAACTTCTGCGAGGTCGCGCTCGGTTACACCGAAGAAACGGCGGCTGATGAGGCAGCGAGATGCCTGAACTGTAAAAATCAGCCGTGTGTCAGTGGATGTCCGGTAAAAATTGACATTCCGGCGTTCATCGGCAAGGTGCGCGAGGGCGAATATGAGGATGCGTGGCAGGTGATCACGCGCTCGTCGAGCCTTCCGGCGGTATGCGGCAGAGTATGTCCGCAGGAATCGCAGTGCGAGGCGAAATGCGTTCGTGCGATCAAGGGTGAAGCGGTCGGAATCGGACATCTTGAGCGATTCGTCGCCGACCGTCACAACAACAGCGTCACACAGTCCCCTGACGCGCCCGAATCAAACGGACACCGCATCGCGGTAGTGGGCTCGGGGCCCGCGTCGCTTACCTGCGCAGGTGAACTTGCACGGCGCGGATACTCGGTCACGGTTTACGAAGCATTACATGTCGCGGGCGGCGTGCTTGTGTACGGTATACCCGAATTCAGGCTACCTAAGGCAATTGTAGAAAAAGAAATAGACAATCTCAGAAAACTGGGCGTTGAGATCGTCACGAACGTGATAATCGGCAGGACGCTGACAGTCGATGAGTTGTTGAAAAACGGTTATGAAGCAGTATTTGTAGGAAGCGGAGCGGGGCTTCCCAGATTTATGGGTATCCCCGGTGAATCGCTGAACGGTGTATATTCGGCAAATGAATATCTTACCCGCGCAAATCTGATGAAAGCATATGAAACGGACAGCGACACGCCGATAATGAAGGGCGGACGCGTTGCGGTGATCGGCGGAGGCAACGTGGCGATGGACGCGGCGCGCACCGCACTCAGACTCGGAGCAGAGCATGTGAGCATCGTTTACCGCAGGACTGCGGACGAGCTTCCCGCAAGGCATGAGGAGGTCGAACATGCAATGGAGGAAGGCGTTGAGTTCATCTTCCTTGCGTCACCCGTCAAAATAATTGAATCGGACAATGCAGGCTTTGTCGGCGGTATAAAATGCGAGCGGATGAAGCTCGGCGATGCTGACGAATCAGGCAGGCGTAAACCTGCTAAAATTGAAGGAAGCGAATTTATACTTGAAGCGGACGCGGTTATTATGGCGATCGGCACGTCACCCAATCCGCTGATAAAATCTACTACGGAGGGACTCTCGGTAAAGCGCGGCGGCGGAATTGTCACGGATGAGGACACCTGCGCGACGACGAAATCCGGAGTTTTCGCGGGCGGTGACGCGGTGACGGGCGCTGCTACCGTGATACTTGCGATGGGTGCGGGAAAAACCGCAGCCGCTGCGATAGACACGTATGTAATGGAAAAAGAATAGGGATATTACTGTCAGAATCTCACGGCGGGCATATACTGTAATGAGTTTACGAAGGAGGACAGCATATGAGAATTGCGATAATAAAAAGTCCGAGATTCCTCGCGCCCCTTCTGAGAAGGCTATTCCTTAAGGCATAGGATGCCGGGTGAGCCGAAGCTTGCAAATGCAGGCTTCGGCTCACTTTTTTAGGGCATAATATATTTTTTAATGCATCAAAATCATTGTTGATTATTACTAAAATATATGATATAATGATTACATAATTATTACCTGCGGAGGTTTAAAATGAAAAAAATCGTTTCCGCCGTCCTACTCGTATGCATTCTTGCAACCTCTGGACTCATCTCTCCGATTACGAGTGGTGCCGCAGCTCCGTCGTTGATTTGCTTTGACAGTGAAGCAAGCGTGGGACTGCTCGGTCACATCGCCTCGTCGGTACTGAGAGGGGACTTGACGGGCGAGGGTATCATCAATTCGCTTGACTTACTGCAATTGAAGCTCTATTTTGTCGGAAAGCTTACCGATATAAATATCGACTGTGCCGACGTTGACAGAAGCGGCGTGTGCAACGCCCGCGATTCGCTGACGCTCCGCAAGATACTGTGCGGTATGCTCCCGACACCTGTCGAGGATACGACGGTATCGCGCGAGTATGATAGCAGCAAAGCGGCAAAATTTGCGGTGACTAAAGCAAAAACGACTGCCGCGTATGCAGAACTTGACTATTCGGCATCGAGTATTACCGCCGCCGACTATACGCACGCGGTCATAATCTGCATGCTGCCGTGTGAAAACTCCGCACAGTCTCCGTCGGCAAGCCTTAAGTTTACCATGTCGGACGGTGTGACCGGCAACATCCCTGTGACACTTTCACCGACCGGAAAGTACGCATCGGTGATTGCCGATCTGTCGGCGATTACCGCATGGAGCGGCACGCTTAAGTCGCTTCGATTTGAATTTTTCAATGCTCCCGTCCTCGGCGACGTGATTTACCTTGACAGCGTCATCTTCTGTGCGAACCAGACTGATGCGAAAAATCAGGCTGACGCGAGGATCGCCGCACGTACGGTATCCGATGATCCGACGGGTATCGCCGACGATCAGGTATTCGACGATCGCTTCATCGTCCGTTTTGACGCGGAAAAGAAACTCGGCGCACTCACTTACGTCAATAATTCCTCCTGTACATATGATCCGGCGGAGGACGCGGCAAAGCTTACGCTTACGGGCACGGGACTCGATCCGCATGCGTATCTTGATCTGTCGAGATACAACCTTTCCGCAGACGAGTACAAATACATCGTTTATGCCTGCCGTATTCCCAACAACAACAAGCTGGGCTCTCCGCAAGGTGAATTATTCTTCTGTGCCGGAAACATCACAGAGCCGACCGCGAATTATTCGGAAATATTCAATATGACGCGCGACGGCAACTATTATGCGTATCCCATCGACATGACGACAAAATCTTACTGGACAGGCACGATACACGGACTGCGGCTCGACTACTTCTGCGGTGCCGCTGTCGGTGATGTCAGCTACATCGATACGGTCACATTCTGTAAGACTGTCGCGGCGAGAGATGCGGTCGTGAACAAATACACGGCGAAAATGACGTGGGATCCCGGCGTATTCCAGCATTTCTGGGACATGGATATTCCGTACCGTCTCCATGTGCCGGAGGAGTACGATCCGAGCCGCAAATACCCCGTATTCATCTATCTGCACGGTGCAGGTGAACGCGGAAGCGACAATACATGTCAGTTATCCGTCGGTATTATACAGCTCTTTAAAAATTGCAGGAGTCCCATTTACGATTCGATCGTAATCGCACCGCAGTGTCCTTCCGGTCAGCAATGGGTCGACACACCGTGGGCGATGGGCAGCTACGACTCAAACTACATCAAGGAATCCGATGAGCTGACTGCCGTAATGGAGGTACTTTATAAAGTAATGGACGAGTACTCATGCGATCCCGACCGTGTGTATGTATCCGGTATGTCGATGGGCGGCTTCGGGACATGGGATCTTCTGATGCGTCACAGCGATGTGTTCGCGGCAGGCATACCGATTTGCGGCGGTGCTGATCCGTCGAAGGCCGCGATACTCAAGGATATCCCGATACGCACATTTCACGGTTCAGTCGACAACATCGTTCCGGTAAGGGGAACGCGTGAGATTTCGACTGCCATCAACGCACTCAGCCCGCGTGACTTTCTCTACACCGAGATCGCGGGAGCGGATCACTTCATCTGGGATCAGGTGTACAACACAGAGGGACTTATCAAGTGGCTGTACATGCAGAGACTTTCAGACAGGAAATAGTCAAGTGAAAACAAAAAGAGCTGTGATTCTGTGAATCACAGCTCTTTTGTTGTTTTTACTTATTCCTCGTCTGCGTCCTCACTGCGCTTCTCGGCGATGGCCGCCTTTACCATCATGTCCTTGACCTTCATCAGTCTCGTCTGTGACGCGCGCTCGTTCTCGTCCAGCTTCATCGAGATCGTTCGCACGCACTCCTCGTACTGCGGAATCATGATGTATTCAAGCGCGTTGACGCGTCGGCGGGTGCGCTCGATTTCGGAGCAGAGCAGCATCGCTGACTTTTCAAGCCCGGCAAGCCGCATAAGGTCTGGTGTCACCGCGGAAATTTCGCTTACCGCCGAGTCAAGCTCGCCTGAAGTGAACGCGAAGCCGTAATTCGCAGACGCATCGCCCTCCTGCATCTTGTAATCGAACACAGGTGTGCGCACGCTCATGATGTTCTTCTGATCAACCGTAAGTTCTCCTTCTCGGCTGGGCAGCATCAGTGCCTCAGTCAGCATCTTCACATCAGTTTCAGCCGCCGCAGACACAAACTTGCTGTCGATCACACCGAAGCTTTGACACAGCGACTCTCGAAGCTCCTTTGCCTGGCGGACTATGTCAAGAAACTGACGCATCAGCTCATCGCGCTTGTCCTTTAG
>CAZMRH010000031.1:0-15011 GCA_964568705.1 uncultured Lachnospiraceae bacterium | reverse complement strand
ATCTGCCGTATATGATGCGCCGCATGCCGAGCAGGTGTATGTAGTATAACCCGCCAGCGTGCATGTCGGTGCGGTGACGACAGGCACATAATCGTGACTTGTCATCGGTATCGTCTCAGTTACCGTATAATCGCAGCGCGAGCAGCTTTTCACTGACGTACCTGTTTTCGTACATGTCGCTTCGACCGTAATTTCAGTTGTCAGATCATGACCGAGAGGCGCGGACTGATCGGAAACGTAGCTGTGACCGCATACCGCACAGGTGAAGGTAGTGCATCCGCCGATTGTGCATGTTGCGGTTGTGGAGGAAGAAGTATAACTGTGCTCCGTCATCGGTATATTTTCCGTAGCGGAATAATTACAGCGCGAACATGTTATCGTGCGTATGCCCGTCTGAGTACAGGTCGCGGCAGTGGTAACATTATAAATATAATCGTGACCGAGGTTTGCGGTGACTCTTGTATCAAGTACCTCGTGACATACCGTGCAGTACTTGACCTCAAGTCCGCCGGCCGTGCATGATGCGGCGACTGACTGCTCCCAGTCACCTTCGGTATGACCGGCAGCGGAGACAGTGCGTGTTTCGGTTATCGCGCCGCACTTCGTGCAAATTTTTGCCTGAGTGGATGAGGACGCGCATGACACCATACCGATATACTGCCAGTCGCCCGGCGTATGAGCACAGGTCACCGTAGTACCGGCGTTGATGGAGCCGTCGATGAAATCAAATGTAACATTATTGCCGGTATCAGCGTCAAAGATGTCGTTTGCATTGTACTGATATCCGATAGTGTAGGGGAATCCGGATGAGCCGGCGGGTACGCTGAATGTCAGTGTGACGAGCACACCGTTACCAGTGACGTTGTTGAAATCGGAGGATTCGGCGTAGAATCTGTAGCCCCTCAGCGAGCCGAGGTCTACATCCATCGCACCCTCTGTAAAGTCGGTGAACACAGTGCCGTTTTCAACTGCGATCACGCTGAGTGCCGAAGGGTAGGTCACATAGAACTCACCAGCCCATATACCGGGGTTGTTGGCGATTCTGATTGACACGTCGACTGTTGACGCGCTGTCGCTTGATATGTTAGCGTAAACATTGTCGGCGTAAACCGTGGGATTAGTGTAGGTCAGCATCGGTATCGTCTCGGTATTGAAGATCTGACCGCACACGAGACAGCGCTGAACTCTTGTTCCGGTTGAAGTGGTTGTCGGCTGGACTGTAGTTTCCCAGCTTCCGGGAGTATGAGCGGCGGGATATGTGATATTGGTTGTCGTATCACCGCATTTCGAGCACCTGACGAGCTTGTAACCGCCAGTTGTGCAGGTCGCGGCGACTTCGGTGGTCACATAGTTATGACCTGTAGCCGCCACAGTATCGCTTGTGTAAGAGTAGCCGCATATCGAGCAGGTGTGAGTGGTGTAGCCGTCAGTCGTACAGGTCGCGGCGGTGACTACCGTGGAATAGTTATGCTGGCATACCGCGGTTACATTATATGTAACTGTTTTGGTGACGGAATTCGTACCGTCGGATACGATGAGTGAGATAGTGACGTTGCCGGATACACCGGTGAAGGAGACGACACCGTTTGAAACTGTGGCGACGGATTCTGCCGAGGTTGACCATGTCGCACTTATTGCCGTATCGGTGTACTGCGCCTGAAGCACCTCGTAGGTGGCATTTGTCACTTCGGTTTTAGTTCTTGTCGTACCTGATACCGATACTCCGTCGCATAGTATGTCGGCGGTGAGGTCAGCGGCATAAACCTTTGTAAAGAGATATACATTTCCGCTGTTCGCGCCGAAGCCGGAGCTGTAACCGACGTTTGTATTAATAGCCGCGCTTGTAAGTGTTGAGATGTTTGATTCGTACGGATGGTAAACAAGGTTGTGTGCAGTCAGATTCGACGAAGCGTAAGTCCATCTTATCTTTCCGCCGTAATCCGCAGCATTTGTCGCGGAATTTTCACGGGTGACGAGCGTAGAACCGCTGGTGAGCATAAGGTGATTGCCCGTCGCTTTGTTTGTTATATAATACTGGCTTCCGACCTTGTCGAACGACCACACCGCCGTATCGGAAACTGCGCCCGATGCGATGTACGGAGTGCTTGCGCTGTTTATGGTGACGGATGCAGTACCCACAGTTTTATCAGCTGAATTAGTCAGAGCAGTCGCAGCACCTGCGGTATTTGCGGAAACAATAAGACAGTCGCTTCCGGCAGTGACCGAACTTGTCGGCTTCCATGTGTAGTCAGCCGAATTTACTTCGGTTTTTTCGTAGAGATATACGTTTGCGCTTGTGAGGCTTCTTGTAAACGTGGTATTTGCGGCTGAAGCAGGAGTAAGATATGGCGTACCGTCCTTTGTGGAATATGTAGCCATTGTATACGCACCACTGCCTTTAGCCGTAATGAACAGCTGAGTAAACGGAAATCTTGCAGAGGGCATAAGCCCGTATCCTTTATTATTCGCAACATCTCTTCTGAAGAGCAGAAGTGTTTGTACGCCGGCAACAGTTTTTGCCCAAAGCATGGAATCAATCTGCATTGCGGCACCGTTGTTGTCGGCATAGTCGATGCGTAAACCGTTGATCGTTCCGCCCCAGAAGTTTTTTGCGCTGGAGGAAAAGTCGAAATCCACACTGTTATCCCATGTATTGAGAGCACCGTAATTCCAGAAAAACTGGTAGCGGCCGTCAGCACCCGGATACGAAGATGTGTTGGTGAAAAACTGGCATTGGCTGCTCTGACCGACAATTGCGGTCATTTTATAAGTGAACGCCATGTACTTCCATGTAGATGCATTCATACCGGAATTATTAAAAACAAAATCAATATGAGGGTCGGCGCCCGTAGACTTGAATTCGGCATAACCGTTTCTTAAATAATTGTTCGACGCGTTATAAGCCTTTAAAAACAAATTAAGTCCGGTTGATGTGCTGGGAAAATCAAACACAATGCGTGAAAATGCCGTATAGCTGTCGCTGAGTGGGTCATTCGTAGTACCCATATTACCGCTGTTGCCGCCTGCTTCAAAAGCCGGGCTCCACAGGTACGCACCTGTCGCCGGATTCTGGAGCATATATGTAGGTGTGCCTCCGGTCATACCTTTGAGTATTTTCCAGCTGACACTGTTCGCAGCCGAATCCGCCTCAATATAGTTGCCGTATGTACTGTTGTTCTTTACGGTGACTGCGGTTGAGGAGCTTGAGGTGACCTCAGCCGTGGTCGCAGCATTGGCACCGGGAGCGAGGGCATAAGCCGTGCCCGCCGAGCCGGAGCTTGCGATGAGATACTCTTTTCCCGGAGTAATTGTGTCCACACGCTTGTAAACGTACTCGGGCGATGTGGAGATGATATCGGGAATTAGAGCTGTACCTGCGGCGAATACCGCGGGCAGGGACGCTGACATTCCGAAGATCATCAGCACACAAAGAATGAGTGAAACTGATTTGGTAATGCTGGATTTCATCCGGTTTCCTCCTTGCAGAAAAACAGAGAATAAAAAAGTTGTGATAAAAAGGTAAATATAGTTATACATTAATATCATACAAGGATTCCGCATAAAAGTCAACGCCTTTTGAACTTATATTTTCAATAAAACGACAAAATTATTTAAAATTAATAACAGTAATGTTGCAAGAGCAGCTTCGGTGATACCGCCTGTCGACGATTATCTTCCGAAAATGCTTGACTTTTATATGTTTTGTGCTACAATATATTGTGAGATACTTTTGATAAGAATGAGTGTATTGTGTGTACACTTTAATAATCTGACGGGAGCGAGACTGAGTATGACAAATAAGAAAAAAGATATTCTGTTCCTATGCCAGTTCTTTTATCCGGAGTATGTTACTGCGGCGACGCTCTCGTACGATATAGCAACCGAGCTGGCGAAAAACGGGCATACCGTCGACGTGCTGTGCGGATATCCGGGAGAGTATTCAAACGGGCGCGCTTTCAGGAAGTATGAGACAGTCTCGTCTATCAAAATACACAGACTGAAGTACATACAGAAGGACAGACGCAAAAAGCTGGACAGGGTGATCAACTATTTTTCGTTCACAGTGTCGGTGCTGCTGCGATTCTTCAGCTTCAGAAATTACAGAGCTGTGGTTGTATCGTCAAATCCGCCGGTGCTGCCGATAGTCGCCGCATGGGCAAAGAAGCGGTATGGTACAAAGCTCGTGTTTATCGGGTATGATATATATCCGGAAATTGCACTTCGAACCGGGACCGTGAAGAAGAACGGCATTATCTGTAAGGCGATGCGACGGGTAAACCGGCGGGTGTTTCCGCTTGCTGACAGGGTGGTGGTGCTGTCAAGAGAAATGAAGGAGTTTTTAATAAACAACAGGAAGACTGCACCGGAAAAAATTGTAGTTCAGGCAAACTGGTATGAAGACAAAAAAGGGCATGCTGAGACATTCGACCGCGCGGTGACTGACGATAACGTATTCTATGATGAGTATCATGACAAGTTTGTCGTGTCGTATTTCGGCAACATGGGAACATGTCAGGATATAGATACGCTGATCGGTGCGGCAAGGCTTCTCCGGGAGCGTGACGATATAGTGTTCATGTTTGCGGGACACGGCAATAAAGTCGCCGGGTTGAAGGAGACTGCCGAAAAAGATGGGCTGGCGAATATCAGGGTATACGACTTTCTTCACGGCAAGGACTACACCGACGCGCTGTACATAAGCGACTGTGCTGCAGTCAGCCTGAATGAAGGGCTTTCCGACCTGTGCTCACCGAGCAAGACATATGCGTATATGATGGCGCAGCTTCCCGTCATTGCGATAATGGAGAAGTCCGACATTACGTCGGAACTTTGCGAGAATGATGCAGGCTTTGCAGTGGAAAACGGACAGAGTGAGCGGCTGGCGGATATCGTCACGGCTCTTGCGGCATCACCTGAACGCTGTGCACAGATGGGGCGCAACTGCCGCAGACTGTACCTAAAAAAATACACCAAGGTTATCGGAACGGGCGGATATGTCAGACTGTTTGACGGACTGCTCGGAGATGAATCGGATAAGCATCACGTAAATGAGGAAGACGGAAAAGCCGAGGTAGGAAATGAGAATACTGTACACTTACGGTAACTGCTCGGATAAAAAATATAAAGAACTGTTTGAAGGAAAAGGCACACTCATATCACCGCAGGCTCAGAAATATCACAGTCTGCTGACTGAAGGACTTGCGGCAAACGGATGCGAGATGAAGTGTATATCGGGACTCCCGGTAAACCGTGAAACAACGGGTCGGCTGTATAACAAAGCGGAGTCTGAGCATGATGGTAAGCTTTCATACCGTTATTTTGCATCTTTTAATATCCCGGTGCTGAGGCGGCTGTCACTTCTTGTGAAAAGCTTCTTTTATGTACTGTTTCACGCAAAGCGCGGCGACGTACTCATCGCTGATATACTGTGCGTGTCGACGGCATCCGGCGCACTTGTGGCATCACGTCTCCGCGGACTTAAAACATGCGGCATCGTCACCGACGTTCCGGGGTACATGGTGAATGACGGCAGGGGAAGCTTCATAATAAGGCTCAACGCACGGATGATGAGGCGCTTCGGCAGGTATGTTCTTCTGACCGAAGCGATGAACAGCATAGTAAATCCCGACGGAAAACCATACATAGTACTTGAGGGACACGTTGACGCGTCGGCGCAAAATACACCGGAGCATGCGGTAAAGGCTCATCCGAAAATCATGATGTATGCGGGCGGACTTGCGCGCATATACGGCATTGGAAGGCTTGTAAACGGCTTTGTCAAGGCATCTCCGGAAAACTGGGAGCTGCACATATACGGCAGAGGCGACTATGAGGATGAGCTTGCGGAATTCTGTCGGAGTCATCCGACGGTAAAACACATGGGCGTAAGGCTGAACAGCGAGATAGTCAGGCTTCAGCGCGAAGCGTCGCTACTGGTCAATCCGCGCCCGACAAATGAGGAATACGTGAAGTATTCGTTCCCGTCGAAGAACATGGAGAGCATGGCGTCGGGTACACCGCTCATGACGACAAGGCTTCCCGGAATGCCCGACGAATATCTGAAATATGTTTATATAATAGATGACGAAAGCGCAGATGGTATCGCGAAGGCGGTAACAGCGGTCTGTAATTTGACCGACACGGAGCTTGAAAGAACCGGAGAAAATGCGAGACGGTTCGTGCTTGAAAAAAAGAGCAATACCGTTCAGGCGTCGAAGGTAGTGAAGTTTATTAAGGAGAGTTGACCATAACTTATGGGACGAAAAGGATATTTCAATAAAAAGTTAATATCCTCGGAAAGCCGCGCCGGGAGCACGGCTTCGTCCTATTTTGCATTCCGTAATACGGGAAGCAATGACGAACACAGTGAAAAATGCGACAGTAAAGCGGATAAAAAACTCCGAAGGGAAATGCAAAGGCGCGGCAGACAGGCGAGAGACGGGATATGGGAGACGGCAGCCGAATTATTTCGGGGGATCATCGGATCGCTGCTCTGTCGTATTGACAGCATTGAATATCACTACCGCAAGAACGATATCAACAACATGGACTTCCGCCGCAAATTTTTCAGCACTATACTCCTGTTTGTGGCAGCGCTGTTCCTTATACACAATAATCTTCCTATCGCCGGGTACTATACTCCGGCAGTAGTATATTTATTGCTGACGGTGATAATATTCGTTCTTCTGGAATTTTCGTCCGTACATAATATCGTTTACTATGCGGCGTTTATCATCCCGTTTATCGCAGTTGAGGTGATGCGGCTCTTTGAGCTGCTGCTTCATTCTCAAGCCGATATACCAATATACCTGTACGGTATTGTTCAGACTTTGGTGCTGCCGATGTGTGTGCTGTATCTGCTCAACACCAATAACAGGAAAGCGATGAAAGCATTTCTGATAATGATCGGAGTAATGTTTATTATCACAATGATAACGACATGTATCGGGGTGTTAAATCATCCGCTTGCGGCGAGAGTGCTTGCAACGAGTATCAGTACCACGGATCCGTATTATGTGGAACTGATGAAAGAGAACGTAGGCGGATTTACCACGGTGTATCAGGCAGTGCTGATGTTCCCGCTTCTTATATGCCTGTTCAAGAACAGGATACTGAAGCTGCTGCCGATGCTGTTGCTGACTGTATTGGTTGTGTATATGGTGATCAAGACGGAGTACACGATGGCACTTCTGTTCCTCGCATTTTCCTTTATACTGTTCCTGTTTCCTCAAAAGAAGCTCAACAGCAAAAATATTATTTTGCTGATGATATTCGTAGTTGTCGGAGTTTTTGTGATGCGTCCCGTAATTGCCGATATCTGTCGGTCACTTTCCAAAGTAATAGACAGCTACGCGGTATCGCAGAGATTCATCTACATGGCGGACGAGCTGAACGGAGTTGAGACGGAGACGATCACAGGCGACAGGCTGATGAAGTATGAAATATCGATGAAAGCATTTGCACGCGACCCGCTGTTCGGGAATTTCATGAAAATAAAGGGCGGATATGCGGGAGGCCATTCGTATTTTCTTGACAACATGGCGGCATTCGGAATAATCGGAATCGGATGTATGGGAATGTTTTTCCGGCAGATATACGTAAAGTTCTATAAGCCCTTCAGAGAGCAGAAGTATTACGGCTACATGATTTATGTGTTTATTACGGCAATTTTGTTTTCGGTGTTCAATACGCTGTACTTTTCGTTTGTTACTGCGGTGATAGTACCGATGTTTGCCTACGTGATGCAGGACGGTACATACACTGAGAAATGCGCAAAGGGATTGCTTGAAAAATTAGAAAAAAAGGAAGCGGAGAAGTCAAGGATCAAAAGCATAAATTAAAAAGGAGGCGTTTATATGTTCTATCCTGTTATAATTTTCGCTTACAATCGCGCAGAGCTTTTAAAAAACTGCATTGATTCCGTAGCGGCGAATATCGGTGCAGACAAAACGCTTCTGTACATCTTTGTTGACGGTCCGAAAGACGATACCGTCATACCGAAGGTGGAAGAGGTACGAAATGTTGCCCGCTGCATCGACAAGAGTCTGTTTGCCGATGTCATTACCGATTTTTCGGTAAAGAACAGAGGACTTGCCGCCTCAGTCATCGAAGGCGTAACAAAAGTACTGAAACGTCACGGCGCCGCAATAGTCGTTGAGGACGACAATGTCGTTGCCAAGGATTTTCTCGACTACATGAACCGCGCACTTGAGTTTTACCGCGACGATAAAAGCATCTGGTCTGTCGGTGCCTACATACCGCGCATGACCTTTCCCTCAGATTACCGCAGCGACATTTTCCTGACACAGCGTATCAGCAGTCAGGTATGGGCGACTTGGTATGACCGTTGGAAGAAAACGGACTGGAAACTGCTTGATTACGAAGCTTTCCGCCATAATCACAAGCTCCGCCGTTCCTTCAACGAATGGGGGAATGACCGCGCAAACCTGCTTGATGAAAAGATGGCGGGACGCATTGACTCTTGGGCAATACGCTTCGACTACGCTATGTGGAAGAACGGAGCGTACAATATTATGCCCAGACATACGCGTTCGTGTAACTTCGGAGCGGGAAAGGATGCCACTCATAATAAGGATGAGTCCATGTATAAGCTTTTTCCGACGGAGTTCTCGACCGATGTGAAACCTGTTAAATTCGAAAAGAAGCCAAAGACCGATGAAAGGCTTCGGGCGGAATATTGCAGGGTATTTTCGTTGCCTGAAAAATATCTTGCAAAGCAATATATATTAAGGTATTTTGAAAGAAGGAAAGCCAGATGAATCTGAAATGCCTGATGAAGAAAAGCAAATTTGTTGTAAACTCATATTATAAGCTGTTTCCGATTTATTGTAAGATAAATCCGAGACGTGCAGTGGAAATACAGTTTAAGCAGACTTTTGGATATTATCCCGACCTTGACAATCCCAAAACCTTTAATGAGAAGCTGTGCTGGCTGAAGCTGTATGAATACAGGGATAATCCGCTTGTCGAACAGTGCTCTGACAAATACCGCGTGTACGAGTACATAGAATCGCTTGGATACGGAAAGCTGCTGAAAAAATTGTACGGCGTGTACGAGAGGGCGGAGGATATAGATTTTGACGCGCTGCCCGACCGCTTTGCACTGAAATTCAACAAGGCATCAGGCTTCAATCTTATATGCGACGACAAGTCGAAGCTCGACAGGGCGGCCGCAGTTCAGACGATGAAGAAATGGTTTCACGTAAAGACCGGCGAGCAGTTCTGCGAAATGCAGTACGAAAAATCGAAGCCGCTTATCATTTGCGAGGAGTACATCGGCAGGGATGACGGCTCACTTCCGGTGGATTATAAGTTCAACTGCTTCAACGGTGAGCCGAAGGTAACGCGTATATGCTACGGCAAGAACGCCGCGGACGACCACTACGCCGAGCTTGTCTATAAGGTGGTGATAGTGGATGACGATTACAATAAGCTTGATTACAGCAGCGGTTATATGAGCGGAGACGAAGTGCCGCCGAAGCCCGACTGCTACGGCGAGATGATAGAAATTGCACGAAAGCTTTCAAAACCGTTCCCGTTTGTCAGAGTGGATATGTTCTATGTAGGCGGCAAGATATATTTCGGTGAGCTTTCTTTTACCTCATGCGGCGGCTATACTCAGTGGTTCAATGATAAAGCGCAGAGAATCCTCGGCGATTATCTCACACTTCCGAAAAAATGACCGCCGGAGGAAAAGCCATGGATAAGCTGAGGCTGCTGTTTGCCGTACCGTCACTCGGCATGGGCGGGATGGAGCGCGTCTGTATCAATTACTGCAACTTAATGTCAGCGCGCGGTCATGATGTGACGCTTCTCAACCTCACCTCGCACAGCGATGAACTGATAGCGGAGCTGTCGGACAAGGTACGCTACATCCCCGATGCGCTGTCAAAGATACCGAATCTGAAGAACGCGGGCATCAGAAACATACTCAGTGGCAATTTCAGACTGATGTCGGGGCCGGCGTGGATGAAATACAGGAGCGCCGAGCATATCCATAAAAAACTGATTCATGAAGAATACGATGCTGAGATCGCGTTCTACGGCGGCAATCTCATACGTATCATCGCCGCCTCGCCCGATAAGTCAAGCTATAAGCTCGGCTGGGTACACGCGCAGTCGGTGGACAAGCACATCCGCTTCTTTACCTCATACAAAAAAGCGAGGGAGACCTATAATAAAATAGAAGGAATCATCTGCGTGTCGGAAACGGTCACGGAGAGCGTCAAGCGCGTATTCGGGCGTGAAAATAACGTCTTTACGCTGTATAATCCTTGTGATACCGCGAAGATACGCGAATCGGCGAAGGAGAAGTCGGGCGTGCCTGACAAGAAACGCTTTACATTCATCACCGCGTCGCGCATGGACATTCAGCATAAGGGCATCGACAGGATGCTTGACGCGGCGTCACGCCTTATAAACGACGGATATGACTTTGATATATGGCTTGTCGGCGACGGTAAGGATGAAGACGCGGTGCGAGATATGATAGCGGAGCGCGGACTCGAAAACGTCAGTATGTTCGGTCGGCAGGAGAATCCGTTCAAATTTATCGACTCGGCGGACATGTATCTTTGTACATCGCGGTACGAAGGTTTCAGCATGGTGATGGCGGAATCGCTCATCCTTGCAAAACCCGTACTTACTACGGATATATCCGGTGCGCGTGAAATGCTCGGCGACAGCGAATACGGACTGATTGTACCGAGCAGTACGGAGGGCATTTACGACGGAATGAAGCGAATACTCGACGATACAGCGCTGTACGAACATTACACGGCGAAGGCATGGGAAAGATGCGATTTTCTGGACAGCGGCAGACTGGCGGATGAATTTGAATCGCTGCTTTACAGAGGATGCAAAAAATGTCGGCAACATATGAAATGAGGAATGAGTATGGAGACAGTCAGCATAATTGTACCGGTGTACAACATAGCTGAATGCTTGAGACAGTCGCTGGGATGTATACTGTCGCAGACATATAAAGACCTTGAAATAATACTTGTAGATGACAAATCGGACGACGGAACAGGTGTTATTTGTGACGAAATAGCGGAGAGCGACAGCCGTGTGAAGGTTATACACAGACCGGAAAACGGTGGCGCGGCATCGGCAAGAAATACGGGACTTGATGCGGCAAGCGGTAAATACATCGTGTTTTTCGACGGCGACGACATATGCAAGCCCGACATGATCGGGTCCGCCGTGAGGTATGCGGAAGAATATGACGCCGACCTTGTCATGTGGGGCATGTCGGGAGTTTCAAAAAATAAGGACGGCGGTGAAACCATACTGTCAGTTCCGGATTATCGGTTTCAAGTCACCGAAAGCGCGGAGGAAAGCCGCAGACTGTGGTGCAGGCTGCGCTTCGGTGAAACGAAGGTGTACGCGGGGCATGGGAGCAATAAGCTCTATAAAAGGGAGATAATTAAAGATAATAATGTGAGATTCCCGCTTCAGCGCAGACTACAGGATGCTTCGTTTATGCTGCTTTATTTCGAATATGTCACGAGGTTTGTCGTATATCCGGACATTAAGTACAAGTACTATGTCGAGAGAAACAAGTACACTTACAGAAAAAAGATAAAGCCTGATTTCTTTAAAAATCTGTGTGAGCATGAGAAACTGTTTTATGATAAGGTACGACACTGGGGACTGATGTGCGACGGGTATAAATCAAAGCTTGACAATGAATTTTTCGGCTATTTGCATATGGCGTTTGACGTGTACGCATCCGACCGCTTCGGAAAAACAAGAAAAGAAAAAATCGCATTAATCGACAGTTGCCTGCATGATCTGTACTTTTTGCAGCGTATTGAGAACGAAAATATGACGGACAGCGAGCACCGCGCGGCAATCGAAGTTATGAAAAAGGGAAGCGGCAGGAAAATGTACGGATTCATAAAGCGCGAGGACAGAATATTCAGAATTAAAAAAACGCTTCGCCCGATGCTTACGGGGCTTGGAATAAAGAGATGAAGAAGATCCTTTTCATTACTCACGCACTCAATGTCGGCGGAGTTACCGCCAGCCTGATTAACCTTATAAAGCTGCTGACGGAATGCGGATATGACATAAGCGTTGCATGTACGTCGGAAAAAGCGGAACTTGCGGACAAGCTGCCGGACGGCGTTCATCTTACGGTACGCGATGAGCCGAAGCATCCGGTGCTGTCAAAAATTCGCGGAATACGGCACCGTTATGATTCCGGCTGTCAGACCGAGAGAATGTCGCCTGAAAAGGCATATGGATACTATGTCGGACACGGCAAATACGATGTCGAAATAGCGTTTTTTTTCGGCAGACCGATAAAGGTGCTTGCAGGCTCGCCGAATAAGGATTCAAAGAAAATCATCTGGATACACAGCGATTATAAAAAATGTACCGGTTATTACATGGGCTTCAAAAACAAGGATGACGCAATCGCGGAGTATATGCGAGCCGATGTGATTGCGTGCTGCTCGGGTGACGCAGCGAAGTCTTTCACCGAAGTGATCGGACGCAGCGATAACGTAAAAGTGATTTACAATTACATTGATGCGGGCGAGATCAGACATCTTTCACTTGAAGAAGCAGTAAAAATACCGGATGACGGATGCTTTAGAATAGTGACTGTCGGGAGAATGTCGGAAGAGAAGGGATATGTAAGGCTTGCCCGCGCCTCGGTCAAACTTGCGGGCGAGGGCGTGGCTCATCGGCTCACTCTTGTCGGAGACGGGCCGGAGCGGTCTGCGATAGAAAAGCTGATACGCGATTCCGGCGTCACGCATATTACACTTGCGGGGAAACAGAAGAATCCGTATCCCTACATAAGAGCTGCCGACCTGCTTGTCTGCTCATCATATTATGAGGGCTACGGTATTGCTGTGGCTGAAGCGATGATACTTGAGACGCCGGTGCTGAGCACACGCTGTACAGGCCCGAATGAGATACTTGAGGACGGAAAGTACGGCATGATGGCGGATAATAATGATGAGTCGCTGTACGAGGGGCTGAAGCGGATGATATGTGACAGAGAGATGTATCTGCACTATAAGGAGATGACCTTGAAACGAAGTAAATTTTTTAGCCGTGAGAACGCGGTCAGACAACTGGAAAGTGTGCTTGAAAAATGACGAATATACTTATCATATCGGGGGTAACCCCGCCCGACGTATCGGCGACGGGGAAAATCGCCCGGAGCATCGCAGGAATGCTCGCGCTTAAGAAAAGAACAAATGTGACTCTGCTTGCACTGACTTCCGATCATACTCAGCCGGAAACGGAAACAAAGCGTAACCTGAAAATAGTGCGCTGTTTGTCGAGATACGGAGTGTATAAGAGGGAAGCGCAAAAAGGCGGCGGATTGCCGCATAAAATCAAGGTCAGAGCCCTGCGTATCTGGCAGGAGAAATGCGGAAGTCATGACTTTGAAAAGCATGAAAAGCAGATGATAAAAACGGCACAGCGCATCATCGAAACTGACGGAATCACCGTGGTTTTCACTGTGTCTCACCCGTTCGGATGTCACGAGGTCGGCGCGGAGCTGAAAAAAACAAATCCATCGCTTATCTGGCTGCCGTACTATACTGATTCGTACTCGGCAAATCCGGTTTCAGCCGGAAGCGCGGAGCATGAGGCAGAACTTCTGACGCTTGCCGACAAAATATTCATAACACCATATCTTGTAAACGATCCTGCTTTCACGGGGCAGTTCGCCGAAAAGCAGAGCATACTTCATCTGCCGATAATACAGCCCGCCGCGAAGTTGTCCGAGGATAATGCGGGACACAGAAGCGACGGCAGAACGGTGGTAATCTATTCGGGACTGTTCTATGAAAAAATACGGAATCCCGAGATGATGCTTAAGGTATTTGCGTCCCTTCCCGACAAGTACGTGCTACATCTGTATACGCGCGGCTGTCAGGATAAGGTAAAAGAATACACGGACAGGTATCCGAAGAAAATCATATATCACGGCTTTGTTCCGCCGGATGAGCTTGAAAAACGGCTGTCGGCGGCAGATGCCTTTATTAACATAGGAAACAATGTTGTAAATCAGGTTCCGAGCAAGCTGTACGATTATATCGCTCAGGGAAAACCCGTGATAAATTTTTATTCCTCCGACGGGGACATAGGCAAAAAGCATCTTGATCTCTACCCGCTTGCACTGAGCCTTGACGTAAATTTACGAAGCCCCAAAGAAATGGCGGCGGATATTACCGGATTCTTGGAGCGGCATAAGGGTGAGAGGCTTGATTATAATACCGCGACCGCGTCACTTGAGGAACACAGGCTTAAGAATGTTTCCGCAAAGCTTTACTCGGCGATGGGAGAGCTACAGGCCGAGAGAGGCACGGATGAAGCAGCAGACAGTCCGGCCGAATGAAAAATCGGAGGAATAGCATAATGAAGGTGCTTGTTACCGGCGGATCGGGCTTTATCGGCTCATCCGTCGTCAGAGAATTTACCCGAAACGGACACAGCGTTCGCGTGCTTGACGACCTTAGCTCAGGCTACTTTGAAAACATCGCCGGACTTGATGTGGAATTTATCAGAGGCGACGTGCGCGATGCACTTACCGTATCGGATGCGTGTCGCGGGGTTGACGCGGTAGTGCATATGGCGGCAAGCGTCGGGCGTCAGCGCTCGCTCGACTATACGGTGAAGGATTCCGAGATAAACCTCATCGGTACGATAAATGTGCTTGAGGGAATGAAAAAGCACGGAGTACATAAGATAGTGTTCTCCTCCTCAGCCGCCATCTACGGCGAGCTTCTCACCGATGTCATCGACGAGAACCACCCGCTCAACGCCGACTCACCTTACGGGGTCAGCAAGCTCGCGGCTGAAAAAATGATACTCGCGTACGCCGGAATATACGATATCACCGCGGTGTGCCTGAGATATTTCAACGTGTTCGGTGTGCGTCAGCGCTTCGACGCGTACGGCAATGTGATACCGATATTCGCGCACCGCATATACACCGGTCAGCCGATAACGATCTACGG
>CAZMRH010000030.1:0-15300 GCA_964568705.1 uncultured Lachnospiraceae bacterium | reverse complement strand
GTCACCGCCTCCGGCGACAGGTGTCACTGTACCGTATTTCGCCGACATGCTGTTAGTCCGCGGTGTCATGTAGGTTATCACAAGATATTTATATACATCTGCCGAAATAGCTGCATTATATGCCGCAACGTCAAGCTTTATCGAATACTCACCGCCGCCCGACACGATCTTCGCGGCATCCTGCGTCACATCGTACGTGATGCCGCAGTCCGCCGTACTTCCGAGTGCCGATACAGCCGGAACGGGTACGCGCTTCGTCACATTTACCGGACGCTTGCGTTTGCCCACCAGAATGAGGCGAAGCTGGAGATAATCCGCGGCGTTTACGGCTTCGTCACCGCAAAGCTCATACGCATACAGTGACTGAGAAGATATAATTCCGCCGAGGTATTTCCTGAAGATAAGCGCATCACGCGCATTGTGAACGCTGTCACCGTTGACGTCTCCCGGCTTGAAGGTTACCGTCATCATCGGCACTCCGCCGCCGTCGATGAGATAGTCAAGGCTCTCGTTACTGTTGAAGATGATGCTGACGGGTGCGCTCATTCCGTCGGCGGAAGCGGCTGTGGGAATGAGTGGCAGGAGCATCGTAGTAATCAGAACGGCAGCAAGAATTTTCTTCACGGGATACCTCCTGAAATCCGTTTTTCACAAACAATAATTTACCAATATTATCATATCATATTTGTAAAATAAAGTCAACAAAATGTTTCATATTTATGTAATTGATTCTCGAATGAGTCAAAACTTTTGTAGCATTCAACCTAAAAGTATACAGCGGAATATCAGATTTTTATGATTCTGCCGCCCGTATGCTCATACAGCCTGTGCGATATCGAGATGACCGTGCGTTTCTCCGATGCGTTTCCGAGCGCGTCAAGCACCTTTTTCTCCGTATCCGAATCAAGATTCGCGGTAATTTCGTCAAGCAGAAGCACGGCGGGATTTGACGCGACCGCGCGCGCTATCGACAGAAGCTGCTTCTGACCCTGTGAAAACAGACTGTCGGTGTACGGTGTGTCGTAACCATGCGGAAGTGCGCGTATCGCGTCGTCGATTCCCACAAGCGCCGCCGCATATTCGACACCTGTCGATGAAATGTTATCGTCAAATGCCGAAATCTGTTCTCCGACGCTGCCGGGTACGGGGCGGAAGCTCTGCTCGACATATCCGAACAACCTTCGCTTTATATTGTCCGGTATGCTGTCGGCGGGTACACCGAATACTTTCACACAACCGCCCTCCGGGCTGTATAAGCCGAGCAGCAGCTTTAATACCGTACTTTTGCCGGCTCCCGTCCGACCTGCGAGCGTGACGCTTTCACCAACCTTTACGGTGAATGAAAGCCTGTCAATCACCCGCCCATCCTCGCCATAACCGAACGTCACATTGTCGAACACAACAGCTTCGGCATATGCCAAAATCAGATTCTCGGCGGTGAGCGACGCATCCGTATCGCTGCGTTCAGTCTCGACAAGTAACTCCTTTATCCGACGCACGCCCGCGACTGCCGACTGGAGGCTCTGTATCTCCATGCCGATGCTTTCAAGAGGATCAAACACCTTGCCGACAAAAGCGATGACCGCAACAGCACCGCCGACTGTCATGCCGAAGAACGTCTGCATTCTACCATCCGTCGCCGCCATCACCATCATCACGGCGATGATGACCGCGCTGATGATGAGGATAACAGGCGAGTAGATTGCGTCGTAGAAGTTCGCGCGTTCAACTGCGGCGTAGGACTCGCCGATGCGGCGGTCGTACTTGTCCTCCATGTACTTTTCACGGCGGAAAATGCGTATCATCCGCAAATTTGCGAGCGTCTCCGGTACGAAGCTGTTCAGTTTTGCGACCGAAGCGCGGTTCTTAAGCTGTGCCGCCAGCATCCGCTTCTGGACGATTCGTGTAAAAAGGAATAAAACCGGGACGAGCGCGACCATCATGATGCCGAGACCGCGGTTCTTGACGAAGATAACCGCGAGGATGCTGAAGATCTTGCACGCGTCGGCGAACATCCCGACTACGCCCGACGCAAACAGCGTTTCAACCGTGTCGACATCGCCCACGAAGCGCGATACAGTTGCTCCCGGTTCGTTTTTCGTAAAATACGACGCGGGCAGACGCGACAGCTTCGCGCACATCGCGTGACGCACGACATGTGTTATCTTCTGACCGAATGCCGTGAGGAACATCTCCCTCAGCGAGTCGGAAATACCTGACACCGCAAGGGACGCGAAGAAGATGAGCGCGAGCGACACCGTGATGCCGCTGCCAGTCAGCTTATCGACGATACTTTCAAGCACAAGCGGCGGGATGAGTGAGGTCGCGACTGACGCGGCGACTGATACCGCAAGTCCCGCCGTGATCCACGGTGAGCGCGCCGCCGCTCTGCCGATAATCGGGAGAAGTCTGTTATTTTTCATCATTACCGCCCCCCGTCTGCGTGAGATACAGTTCGCGGTACGCAGGGCACGTCCGCATCAGTTCATCGTGCGTACCCGAACACGACGTACCGTTCTCCATCCACAGCACGCGGTCAAGCTTCGGGAACATGCCGAGACGGTGCGAGATGAGAATGACGATGCAGTTCCGCGTCATCTCCCGCAGATTTGCCATGACACGCGCTTCCGTATCACGGTCAAGCGCGGAGAAAGGGTCGTCGAGAATTATCAGCGGACGCATGTGGAAGAGCGTTCTCGCAAGTGCGATGCGCGCCTGCTGACCACCCGAAAGCCTCACTCCGCCGCTGCCAATTACCGTGTCGGCACCCTCCGGCATATCGGCGATCTCCTCGTCGATACAGACCGCGTGAAGGTATCCCGTAATATCGCCGCCGTCGCCGAGCAGGACGTTTTCGCGTACCGTATCGCTCAAAAGCGACGTGTCATGTCCCATGTAAGCGACCGTGCCGCAAAGCTCGGCATCTGTCAAAGACGACAGCTCACGTCCGCCGAAGCGTATGCTTCCGAGGTAACCTGATTCGCACAGAAACACCTTGCCGAGCGTGGATTTGCCGCTTGCGACAGCACCGGTCACACCGATTATCTCACCGGGAGCAGCGTCAAAGCCGATATTTTTTAACACCGTTCCACCGCCGGGATATGTAAACGACAGTCCGCGTACCTTGAGAATACCCGACGGCTGCAATACTGCGACCTCGTCGTCAGGGAGAGCTTTCATCAGCGGCTTTATCCGCTTCCACGACACTCTCGCCTTCTGTACCGAATTGAACAGCTTAGCCGCCTTTGACGATTTCACTGCGAGCCGTGTAAAGCACGAAAGAAACGTGGTAAACGCGGCGATGTT
Source organism: uncultured Lachnospiraceae bacterium (assembly GCA_964568705.1). GTDB lineage: Bacteria > Bacillota > Clostridia > Oscillospirales > CAG-272 > CAZMRH01. The sequence continues at coordinate 11,994 of CAZMRH010000030.1, read as the reverse complement.
CCACTGAGACCATCCGCCGCCCTGTACGTTCCTCGCACCGAATATCACGATGAAAACTACACCCGTCAGTGAAATTATCTGATACAGCGGCTGCATCGTCGTCTCGAGAATACCCGAGCGGACGGCTTTTTTTTCGTAATCGCGAAGGCACCCCTCATATACACTGTCACGCGACATGTCCCCGCCGAGTACGCGGTAGGTGAGCGCACCCGATATGCGATCAAGCGTCTCGCCGCTCAAGAGGCCCGCGCTTTCCTTGTAGGCGGCGGCACTTCCTGACACCGCGTTCTTTAAGAGCTCTGCGATGATGTAGGCGACCGGCGGAAAAGCGCACGAAATGAGTGCCAGTCGCCAGTCGTACGTGAAAAGCATCACGGTGAAAGTGACCATCACCACCCCCGTGTCGAAAACCTCGGTCGTAAACTTGCGCATGCCCTCGGCGCACGTATCAACGTCAGAGATTGCCTTTGTCATAAGGCTTCCGACGCTTTCCGACTCCGATGTCGGCATGTGTACGAGACCGCGGTAGATGACATGCTTCATGTTGCGGCTGACGTTGTTGGCAAAACGCCTGACGTAAAAGCGTTTCATGTATCGCATCGCCTGAACGAACAGTACCACCTCGACATAGCTTACTGAGAGCCGTATCATGTCGCCGAGAGCTTTCGTGCCGCCGATTATGTCGCTCAGCGTCTGCGCGAGCTGTCCCTCGAACCACGGTGTCGCCGCAAGTCCGACGTTGTAGATGATTCCCGAGACCGTCACGATCAGAAGCGGCAACCACTCGCAGCGGAAGTACGCCGGGATGCTGTCGGGAGTGCGCGGCTCGCTGTGCTTACCTCTTCTCATTTTTCGCCTCCGGTATACCGTCCGCCGCGATCTTACATTCCGGCTTGCCGTCCGCTACGACCTCGCACTCCGCATCAGCCTCGCCAAGACGGTCACGCAGAGTAGGGAAGCCCGCGCGGCTTTCCGACTTCGAGCGGACGTAGAGCGTGTTAAGCACCTTGCAGAAGACGCGCCGCTCGCATGAGTCAAGCTCCTCCGTCAGCCATTCGTAGAACAGCGACTCAACGCCCGCTTTTGACTTTTTCAGTCCCTCCGCCTTTGCGGTGGCATAAAGACGGCGGCAGCGTCCGTCGTCGGGATCGTCCGACTGCGTGAGGTATCCTTTGGCCTCAAGTGACGCGACACGTCTTGCCGCAGCACCCTTGTCAAGATTCAGAAGTCCACGCACACCTGCCTGCGTTATCCCGGGATTATGCCGAACCGCATGGATGAAGTCGAGCTCGGCAGTACCCACGCCGTCAGCCTTCAGCGACTTTACGGTGAACTTCTCAGCTTCACGTGCGATCTTTGTTATCTTTCTTTCTGTTTCGTCCATATCGTTCTCCAAACAAGTTGTAGCTACAACCTTATATGTACAGTATACCGCACACGCATGTGCATGTCAATAAAAACGGCAAAACTGCGTTACAGCTTTGCCGTTTTTCTGACGCTAACCTCACCCGAACCGAGTGTGGCGGTCGTTCTGTCATCATATTCAACAATAAGGCGGCAGGAGTCGTCGATGCCGAGCACACGCGCGGGAGTGGACGAAGAACCTGAATGGACTGTCACGCACTCACCGATAAGGTATGAGCGGCGGCGGTATTCGTCAAGGAATGTCCGCTCTCCGAGATGCGCGTAATACCCACGGAAGCGCGACAGTACCTCCGCGGTAACGCGGCTTCTCGCGTCGGCGGAAGCGTCGGTTCGGCTGAACAATGATCCCGCGATACCTCGCAGATTATCCGGAAATCCGTCTGACGGTTCAGTCACGTTTACGCCGATGCCGAGCACCGCGTAGTCGAGCATGCCCGTTTCGACCGACAGAGCCGCTTCCGTAAGTATCCCGCACACCTTAAGTCCGTCGACGACGATGTCGTTCACCCATTTGATACTCGCGCTCCTTCCCGATACCGCCTCGACCGCCTCAGCGACCGCTACAGCCGCCGCCGCTGTCATCAGCACAGAATCGGCGGGAGAGAGCGAGGGGCGGAGTATCACGCTTATGTATACACCTCCGTCGGGTGAATGAAACTGACGCGAAAATCTGCCGTGACCGCCCGTCTGCCTTCCGGCGATCACCGTGTACCCTTCAGCCGCACCGTCAGATGCAAGCCTCTTTGCTTCGGCATTGGTTGAACCCACGGTGTCCCGCACGTCAAGCGTGTAGAACGATGACGCGTCACCGAGATATTTCTTAATAATTATGTCAGACAGTATGTCGCTGTCAGGTGCGAGCATATACCCGCCGTGACGTGACACCTCGATATTGTAGCCGTCCGATTTCAGCGCGCATACGGCTTTCCATACCGCCGTGCGCGACACGTTCAGTCGCGCCGCAAGCTCCGTTCCCGAAACGAACGAGCCGCGCGAATCGTCAAGTATTTCAAGTACATCATCGCGGACACTCATGGCGCATCGTCCTTTCCGTGCGGACTCATCCGCTCACATTTCATTAAGTCTCAGCTGACCGCATGCGGCGTTGATGTCGGCGCCCAGACTCCGGCGCACCGTTGCGTTGATGCCGTATTTGCCGAGCATTTCCGCAAAATGCCTTGCTGCGCGTCTGTCGGAAGATGAAAACGGTGAATTTTCAACGCGGTTTAAAACGATGAGATTGACGTGGCACAGACTGCCGACACCTTTCTTCAACCTGTCCGCAAGGGCGCGTGCGTCATCATCCGACGAATTCTCGCCGTTTATCAGCGTGTACTCGAACGACACGCGCCGTCCGGTCACGTCAAAGTAATATCTGCACGCGTCAAGTAGCTCGTCTATGCCGTATTTGCGGTTTACAGGCATAAGCTCGCTGCGCTTTGCGTCGTCGGGACTGTGGAGCGACACCGACAGCGTAACCGGAAGTCCTTCATGAGCAAGGCGGCGGATGTTCGGCACAAGCCCGCACGTTGAAACGGAGATATGGCGAAGTCCTACATTAAGCCCGCCCTCATCACTTACAAGGTGAAGAAAGCGCACCGTATTATCGTAATTATCGAGCGGCTCGCCTATGCCCATCATCACAATTCCTCCGACGCGCTCGCCTGTGTCACGCCCGATCTGTATGACCTGACCGAGTATCTCGGAAGCAGACAGATCACGGTTTTTGCCCTTCTTCGTCGACGCGCAAAAGCGGCACCCCATGCGGCATCCCGCCTGACATGAGACGCACGCCGTATTGCCGTGCTCGTACTTCATGAACACGCTCTCGATGCACTCGCCGTCGTACATTTTCATAAGGTACTTGACCGTACCGTCATGCGCCGATTCAAGCCGACGCACTATCTGCGGCATACGCCACTGACATTCATCGGCGAACTTATCGCGGAACGCCTTCGGCAGATTCGTCATTTCGTCGGGCATCATACCGCGCATCAGCCAGCCGTAAAGCTGCTCGCCGCGGTATGCCGCCTCCCCGATCGACTTTGCCCATTCGCGTATTTCGGTTTTCGTCATGCCGAGTATATCCGGCTTTTCCATAATATCACTCTTTCCCGGTATTCCGCGGTTAATGCGGCATCTTTTTCAGCCGCTGTATCATACTCATTATGCACAGCGCCAGTCTGTATCTTCCGTGTGAAATGGCTGACAGAACAAGCCTGTAGTTCAGCGGGAAGCCACGGTATATCGCGGGGTCGAGCGCCGTCCTGTAGTTATTAAGCGATGCAGTATACGCAAGCTCTCCGAGCTTGTCCTTCCTGCTTGCCCCTGATTTTATGCATATTTCCGCCGCAAATGAATAAAGCGATACGGCACGCCGCGAGTCAAGTGCGTGTATACATTCGTCACGCATGGCAGAGGTGAAATATCTGTCGATTCTTTCTTCAAGCAGCTTAAAAAACTCATCCGAGTGACGTACCCGCTCGCTTATCGGTATTTCTCTGTGCGTTAATGAGGACATGCGCATGACATAGTTGTAATAGCCCGCGTTATCCATAAAATATATGCGCTCAGACTGTACCATGCAGTCGAACGCGAACAACGCGTCCTCCCCCGATACGATTTCGGGAAGTCTCAACCCGTTTGACCGGATCAGCTCCGCGCGGTACAGCTTGTTGACCATCGTGACCGCCGCGTCCGGCTTTCCGGCACACATCATACGGTACAGCAGGGTGAGCCTGTCGCCGGAATACAGCCCGCCGATACCGCATTTACCGCGGCGGATTCTTCCTTCGGTAACTATATTCACCGCACAGCACACGATATCCGATGAATACCGCACGGCACATTCCGTCATTTTTTCAAGAGCCTCACGCTCCAGGTAATCGTCGGCATCCAGAAAGAACAGATACTCACCATGCGCCACATCGACCCCCGCATTTCTCGCCGATGCCGCACCGCCGTTTTCCTTATCAATGACCGTTACGCGCCTGTCCGATGCGGCAAGCCTGTGGCAGACCGCGTCGGTACTGTCAGATGATCCGTCGTTGACGATGATAAGCTCGAGCGTGTCAAGCGTCTGACCGCGTATACTGTCTGCGGCACGCGTCAGTGTGTGCTCACAGTTGTACGCCGGAATAATTACGCTGACTTTTATTTCGTTCAAGCTCTCACCGCCTTTCTGAAGAAGCTCGTCACGATGTATGCAGACCGCCTTACGGCGATCTGCTCATCGAAATCATATCATTTCACATTATATATCCTGCATTTGTACAAGTCAAGACCATTGTCAAACATCGGTTTTGCGCCACGCGGTACTACCGGACACAAAAATTGCGTAAATCATTGTAATTTGAGAGAAAAAATTGTATAATAAGCAAAAGCATATTCAGAGGTATACGATGAACATCACGGAAGCGAAAGACAGAATATCACAACTCAGACGTAAGATTGAGTATCACTCAGGAAAGTATTACAATAAGGATGCACCGGAAATATCCGATTATGAGTACGACATGATGGTGCGCGAGCTGACTGAGCTTGAGACTGAGTTTCCGTCGCTTGACGACAAAGCATCACCGACACATAAGGTGGGCGGGGTCGCGTCGGAGAAGTTCGGCAAGGTCGTGCATAAAGTCCCGCTCGGAAGCCTTTCAGACGTGTTCAGCTTCGGCGAGCTGCGTGATTTCGTCGAAAAGGTCAAGGCTCAGCTCAAAGCTGAAGGTGAGGATGAAATACTGTTCACGGTCGAGCCGAAAATCGACGGACTCTCGGTCGCGCTGAGCTACTCTGACGGCGTACTCACTCAGGGTGCGACGCGCGGAGACGGAAAAGTCGGCGAGGATGTCACGGCAAACACGCGCACGATACACGGGATTCCGTCGCGCCTTACCGAAAAAGTCAGCGTGACGGTACGCGGTGAGGTGTACATGCCACGTGCGAGCTTTATTAAGCTGAATGAGGCGAGAAGTCAGGCGGGCGAGAAGCTGTGGGCAAATCCACGCAACGCAGCCGCAGGCTCACTCCGCCGCCTTGACGCGTCGGAAACCGCCGAGCGCGGGCTTGATATATTCGTATTCAACCTTCAGTACGGCGAGCTGTATTCGGACGGCGTGATGCCGCGCTCGCACATTGAGACGGTCAACCGCATGGCCGACCTCGGCTTTACCGTGATAACCGAGCTTGCGCTGACAGAGGATACCGATGCAATTACCGAAGCGATAAGGAAGCTGGGTGAAGCAAGGGCGAATTTGCCGTACGACATAGACGGTGCGGTGGTAAAGGTCGATTCTATAAGACAGCGTGAGATGCTCGGAGAGGGAACATCGACACCGAAATGGGCGGTCGCGTATAAATTCCCGCCTGAGGAAAAGGAGACGAAGCTCCTCGGCATCACCGTGCAGGTCGGACGCACGGGAGTGCTTACGCCGAACGCCGTACTTGAGCCTGTAACGCTTGCGGGAACTACGGTATCACGCGCGACGCTTCACAATATCGACGTGATACGCGAGAAGGATATCCGTGTCGGCGATATGGTCATAATCCGCAAGGCGGGAGATATAATTCCCGAGGTCGCATCGAGTGTCGCATCGAAACGGACGGGCGCGGAAGTCCCGTTTAAATTTCCGAAAACATGTCCGTCATGCGGCGGAAGGCTTGTGTTCGACGGCATACCGGACGATGACGACGATGATCCCGCCGCTGACGAAAGTGATTTTGCGTCATCGCTCGGCGCGCTCAGGTGCATTAATTTCGACTGTCCCGCACAGCTTGAACGACGCATAATCCACTTCGCATCAAAGGATGCGATGAATATTGACGGGCTCGGTCCGTCGACGGTAAGACTGCTTATAGAAAACAGGCTTATCGGCGGGGTTGAGGATCTGTATTCGCTTGATATGACAAAAACGGCGGAGCTTCCCGGAATGGGTGAGGTGTCGGCGAAGAATCTCTCGGCATCTGTAGAAAAGTCAAAATCGGCAGGCGGTGAGCGTCTGCTGTACGGACTCGGCATACGTCACACCGGAAAGGTCGCGTCGGAGACCGTAGTGCGCCGCTTCGGCAGTGTAGACGCGCTGTTTGACGCGGATGCCGATGCGCTCTGCCGGATAAACGATATCGGAGAGATTACCGCGAGTGCAATATGCGAGTTTTTTATGCTTGAGTCCACGCGCGAGCTGATAGACAGGCTTAAGGCGGCGGGTGTCGTCACGGAAAAGACCGGCGGCGACATTCGGACAAGCGCGGCATTCGACGGTAAGACGTTCGTTCTGACCGGCAAGCTCTCATCAATGACGCGTGACGCGGCATCTGCCGAAATTAAGAATCGCGGCGGCAAGGTGTCAGGCTCCGTATCGAAAAAGACGGACTTTGTGATCGCCGGTGAGGACGCGGGCTCAAAGCTCGACAATGCGAACAGGCTCGGTGTCACGGTGCTGACCGAGGAACAGTTCGCCGGTATGCTTGCCGAGTAGTGTTCGGTTATACTTCGGCAAGTGTAAAACATTGTATCTTACGGAAGGGAATATACGATGAGGATAACGGTTATCGGATGCGGACGGTGGGGTTCGTTTATCGCGTGGTATCTTGACAGACTCAGAAATGACGTGACGCTTTACGGAAGGAGCGGCTCGCCGGCGATGGCGAGATTTGAAGAAACAAGGAAGAACGATTATCTTACGCTTTCGCCGTCAGTGAAATTGTCATATGATATCGCAGAACTGGCGGCGGCGGATGTGATCGTTATTTCGATAAATTCGCAGGGACTTCGTCCGCTTATGGAGAGCCTTGTTCCGCTCGGATTGCAAAATAAGACATTTGTCTTATGCATGAAGGGGATCGAAATAACGACGGGTAAAAGGTTAACTGAGGTAGCAGGGGAATTTATCGACGAAAGCTGCAGCGTCGCGGTGTGGCTCGGACCCGGTCATGTGCAGGATTTTCTGCGTGGAATACCGAACTGCATGGTCATCGACAGCAGCAATTCCGAAGTGAAGGAAAAGCTTGTCAACAACTTTTCAAGCTCACTCATCCGTTTCTACTACGGTCAGGATCTCATCGGAAACGAGATAGGAGGCGGCGCGAAAAACGTACTTGGTATCGCAGCGGGTATGCTCGACGGGATGAACATGACCTCGCTGAAGGGTGCGTTGATGTCCCGCGGTACAAGGGAGATCGCCCGTCTTATCGCAGCGCTCGGCGGAGACGAGCAGACGGCGTACGGGCTGTGTCTGCTCGGCGATTACGAGGCGACGCTGTTTTCCGCTCACAGTCACAACCGCCGATTCGGTGAGGCAATTGTCAAAAAAGAGACATACACTGAGCTTGCCGAGGGATATTACACGGTGAAGGCGATGATGCAGCTTGAAAAAAAGACAAACGTAGAACTACCGATCTGTAACACCGTATATGATATACTGTACAATGATGCGGGGCTTGACTGCGCGGTACAAACGCTGTTTTCGCGGAAGCTGAAAACGGAAATTTACTAATATAAACGACAAATAATTGCTGACATAAATGAATGGGGATATAATATAATGGATATTTGTAAGATTCTCTCGATGGTTGACCACACGCTGCTTTCGCAGACGGCGACATGGGCTGACATACGTTCGCTGTGTAATGACGGCATGAAGTACGGCACGGCATCCGTTTGTATACCCGCGAGTTATGTCAGGGCGGCTGCCGATTATGTCGCAGGACGGCTCACGATATGCACTGTCATCGGATTCCCGAACGGCTACAGCACGACTGCGACTAAGTGCTTCGAGACTGCCGACGCGGTGTCAAACGGCGCGGATGAGATCGACATGGTGATAAATGTCGGATGGGTGAAGGACAGTCGGTACTCCGATGTGCTGGACGAAATCCGCGCGGTCAAGACCTCATGCGGCGGCAAGCTCCTGAAGGTAATTATCGAAACGTGCCTGCTCGACGATGCGGAAAAGATAAAAATGTGCGAAATCGTATCGAAATCAGGTGCGGATTTTATCAAGACTTCAACCGGATTTGCAGGCGGCGGCGCGACATTCCATGACGTTGAGCTGTTTGCAAAGCACTGTGATCCCCATATGAAGATAAAGGCTGCCGGCGGAATTTCGACAATTGCCGATGCGGAAAGATTCATCGAGCTCGGCGCGTCGAGACTGGGAACGAGCCGCATAGTTAAAATAGTGAAGGAAAATGAAAGGATGAATGAAAATGAGTGATCTGTGTCCGACTCCTCACAACAGCGCTGCGGAGGGTGATTTTGCAAAAACGGTGCTCATGCCGGGCGATCCGCTGCGCGCGAAGTTCATCGCTGAAACGTATCTCAAAGACGCGGTGCTTGTCAACAACGTCCGCGGCATACACGGTTACACCGGAACATACGGCGGTGTGCGCGTATCGGTAATGGCGAGCGGGATGGGCATGCCGTCGATGGGTATTTACAGCTACGAATTATTCAGCTTTTACGGTGTTGAAAACATCATCCGTATCGGATCGGCAGGTGCGATAAGCCCGGATGTGAGGGTGCGTGACGTGATTCTCGGGATGGGCGCGTGCACAAACTCGGCTTACGCGTCGCAGTACGCTCTTCCCGGGACGTTTGCGCCGATATGCAGCTACCGTCTGCTTGAGGCGGCAAAATCAGCGGCGGACGGGTGTGGCGTTAAGTGTCACATCGGCAACCTGTTGTCGTCTGACACATTCTATTCGGCAGATGCCGAAGCTGTGTCAAAATGGAGTGCGATGGGTGTGCTGGCAATTGAAATGGAGGCGGCAGCGCTGTACATGAACGCAGCGCGTTGTAAGAAAAACGCGCTTGCGATATGCACGGTGTCCGACCACATATTAACGGGAGAGGCGACAAGCGCCGACGAGCGTCAGACGACGTTCACCGAGATGATGGAGATCGCACTCGACTGCGCGGTCAGGCTCAATAAATGATAAAACGAATATTCTTGATAATCCTTGACAGCCTCGGCGCAGGTGAAGCTCCCGATGCCGCGAAATTCTTGGACGTCGGCTGTAACACGCTCCGCAGTCTGTCAACATCAAATAAACTTTCAATAGAGACGCTTAAGTCACTCGGAATCGGCAATATCGACGGGCTTGACTTTCTCGGAACGACCGCTTCTCCCGAAGCCGCGGTCGCGAGAATGACCGAGCAGTCGGCGGGCAAGGACACGACCATCGGTCACTGGGAGATCGCGGGACTGATATCCGAAACGCCGATGCTGACGTATCCGGACGGATTTCCCGATGACGTGATCGCGGAGTTCGAGCGTCAGTGCAGGCGCGGGACGCTCTGCAACAAGCCGTATTCAGGTACGCAAGTCATCCGCGACTACGGCGAGGAGCACATGAAAACCGGCAGTCTTATCGTGTACACCTCGGCGGACAGCGTGTTCCAGATCGCGGCGCATGAGGAGATTGTGCCGCCGGAAAAGCTTTACGAATACTGCCGCATCGCCCGCCGCATACTAACGGGCAAGAACGGCGTCGGACGTGTGATCGCACGCCCGTTTGTCGGCACGTCTGCGGATAATTTTACGCGCACGTCGAACCGTCACGACTTTTCGCTCGAGCCGTCAAGCGTGACGATGCTTGACGCGATAAAGGACGCGGGGCTTGACGCGATCGCGGTCGGCAAGATAGGAGACATCTTCGCGCACCGCGGCATGACGAAGTCGACGCCGATAAAGTCGAACGCGGACGGGATGGCAAAGACGGACGATGAAGCGGCGGCTGATTTTCACGGACTGTGCTTCGTGAATCTCGTCGACTTCGACATGCTGTACGGTCACCGCAACGACATTGACGGATACGCCGCCGCGCTCACTCGGTTCGACGGCTGGTTGAAGGGCTTCATCGGCAGGATGAGAGCGGATGACGTGCTGATGATAAGCGCCGATCACGGGTGCGATCCGGGTGACGCGAGCACGGATCACACTCGCGAATACGTACCGCTTATAGTGTACGGGGATAAGATCATTCCGAAGAATCTCGGCACGCGAAGGACATTTGCCGATATCGCCGCAACTGTCACGGACATGCTCGGCGTGGCGTATAAAACATCGGGCGAGAGCTTCTCTGCCGATATAGTTACAGGTAAAAATTGATCCTGTAGTTGTTTATCCGGAGACCTTGAATAAAAACACAAAAATAGCCGAATAACACGGCGAATACGCCCTCATTTTCATCAACCTTGACAACGCCATCATTGTTGACTTTACGGCACTTCGGATGTATAATTAATACAATTATATTTTTATATTATAAATGAGGTAACAGCATGGAGAGAGTATTCAACTTTTCGGCAGGTCCGTCGATGCTTCCAATGCCCGTACTTGAAAAAGCGGCATCCGAGCTTATCTGCTATGAGGATTCCGGCATGTCGGTAATGGAGATGAGCCACCGCTCACCTGTTTACGATGCGATCATCAAAAGTGCGGAAGCACTGCTTCGCGAGATCATGTCTATCCCCGACAATTACAAGGTTCTCTTTCTGCAGGGCGGTGCGTCCACTCAGTTTGCGGCAGTACCGCTGAACCTTATGAACAAGAACGGCAAGGCTGACTATATCCTGTCCGGTCAGTTCTCGACCAAGGCGTACAAGGAAGCGCAGAAGTACGGCGATGTCGTCGCGGCGGCATCCACTAAGGATGATAACTTCTCGCATATCCCCGCGACAACGCGCGAGTCCTTCCGCCCCGACGCGGATTATGTCCACATCTGCTTTAACAACACAATTTACGGAACAAAGTACAACTATATACCCGACACCGGCGATATTCCGCTCGTAGCCGATATGTCGTCGTGCATCATCTCCGAGCCTGTTGACGTGAGCCGCTTCGGACTCATCTACGCAGGTGCGCAGAAAAATATGGCTCCCGCCGGACTTACGGTTGTAATCGTGCGCGAGGATCTCATCGGGAACGCGCGTCCGACAACTCCCGCAATGCTTGATTACAAGCTGATGGCGGATAACGATTCGATGTACAACACGCCGCCTTGCTATTCAATCTACATCGCAAAGCTCGTCTATGAGTGGATCAAATCCATCGGCGGACTTGAGGAGATGAAGAAGCGCAATCAGAAGAAAGCGGCACTCCTCTACGATTATCTTGACTCCCAGTCCTACTACATCGCACCTGTAGAGCATGCAAGCCGTTCGATGATGAACGTCACGTTCGTTACAGGAGACGCGGACCTCGACAAGAAGTTTGCATCCGAGGCAGACAAGGCGGGCATGAAGAACCTCAAGGGTCACCGCTCGGTCGGCGGTATGAGAGCATCCATTTACAATGCAATGCCGTATGAGGGCATTGAAGCGCTTGTCGCATTCATGAAGAAGTTTGCCGCCGACAATCCCAAGGCGTAAGTACGGAGGGTATGATGAAGAATATAAAACTTTACAACAAAATTGCAGCGGTAGGTCTTAACGAGCTTGACCGTGCGAAGTATAACCTCGGCGACGACATTGCCGCACCCGAGGGCATAATGGTGCGCTCAGCCTCCCTTCACGATGTCGAATTCAACCCCGAACTCAGCCAATTTACGAAAGAAATATTCGGTTACCTT
>CAZMRH010000029.1:0-15536 GCA_964568705.1 uncultured Lachnospiraceae bacterium | reverse complement strand
CAAAAACGATTGATATGAATTACGCAAGGCCGCGGTATTCGTATAAAGGGATACCGCCGCCTTGCTTTACCTAAAGCCTATGGAGGAATAACACCATGAAAGAAAACCATGAAATCAAACGCGGCGATATTTATTACGCCGATCTAAATCCGGTGCGAGGCAGCGAGCAAGGGGGCGTGCGTCCCGTAATCGTGCTTCAGAACGATGTCGGGAATAAACACAGTTCAACCACCATCATTGCACCTGTCACCAGCAGTCACGACAAAGCCAAGCTGCCCACCCATGTGGAGATCAGCGGCAACGGATTATCCAAGCACTCCCTTGTGCTGCTCGAACAGATACAGACGCGTGACAAATGCCGTTTTTACAATTATATCGGACATCTGGACGAAAGCACAATGCTCCGCATTGAGGAAGCCGTCCGCATCAGCCTCGGCATGGACTATGTGTGGGAGGTGCTGCGGAATGGATAAGAAAAACAAATGCGATAACGCCTTGTATTTTGAAATCTGCATTTTACGCACACTCGTCCGTATGGGCTATCTCGACAAGGCGGCGTTTGAAGCGATTGCACGGATTGCCGCCGAGGATTACGGTTCAAGCCTCGTTTTGGGCAAGGAGCAATTGTGTTGTAACTGATAATTTTTTATTCTGTCTGGATATATTCGAACCGATAGAGTATTGTGATGTTGCGCCGCGGAAAAGCGGCAGCAAAGCAGACAAAAGTCTGCGGAAAGGAGTCAAGCAAAATGAGAGAAAGCCCAGTAACCACCATAGCGCCGAGCATACAGCCGAAAGAAGTTATGCGAACAGCTGCTTACTGCAGAGTATCAAGCAGTTCGGACGATCAGCTTCACTCCTTCGCCGCACAGGTGCAGCATTACACCAAAGAAATCGGCGATAACAGCCGGATGGAGCTTGTTGACATCTATGCAGATGAGGGACTTATGGGTACGAAAACCGCCAAGCGCGACGATTTTCTGCGGCTGATTGCCGACTGCAAGAAAGGCAAAATCGACCGTGTGCTGACGAAATCCGTATCACGCTTCGCCCGAAACACCGCCGACTCGCTGATGTATGCCCGCATTCTCAAGGAATTCGGAACGACCATCCTGTTCGAGAAGGAAAACATCGACACGGCATATATGTCGAGCGAGCTGCTCCTCGCTCTGTCGGGAGCGCAGGCACAAGAAGAATCCATCTCCATATCCAAGAACATGAGATGGAGCTGTGAAAGACGCATGAGGAACGGAACCTACCTCTCAAGCTCCACACCCTACGGCTACGAGCTGAAAAACGGCGAATTCCGCATCGTCGAAAAGGAAGCCGAAATCGTCCGGCTGATTTTCAAAAGCTATCTGTCCGGCATGGGCAAGAAAGCGATTGCGGATATGCTCAATGAGATGGACGCGCCAAAGCGCTTCGGCTACACGGTATGGCGGCTTAACACGGTCGGATATATTCTCGGAAATGAACGGTATGTAGGAGATGCGCTTCTCCAAAAGAGCTACACCACCGACACGCTCCCGTTCCAAAAGAAAAAGAACCACGGTGAGAAAACGCAGTATTATGTAGAGGATACCAATCCGCCGATTATCTCAAGAGCCGACTACAATGCGGCACAGCGGTTAATGCAAAGCGTTACCGTGGAAAAACGCAAAGAGCCGACGAGCTATCTGTTCAGCGAAAAGATAAAATGCTCCTGCGGTCATGTATATAAGCCGCTGAAAGTAAACGGCAAAATATATTGGGGCTGCCGACTGCACGATCTTGATTCGGGAAAATGCAGTTCGCGCCGGATTCCGCAGGATGATATCAGCAACGCCTTTATCAATATGATGAATAAGTTACGGAATTGCCGGAGCGAGATACTGCCTCCGGCAATTTCTATGACGGAACGGCTGCAGATGAAAGCAAGCGGTACGGCGGCGAGAATCAAAGAGATTGACCATGACATCGCCGAGCTGAACAACAAGAATCTCGTCCTCGCACGGCTGAACGGCAAGGGCATCCTTCGGACAGCCGAGTATGCCGAGCAAAGCGGTGCAATCAACAGCCGCGTCAACGAGCTTCGCAGCGAAAGGCGTCGGCTTCTACAGGAACAGGATGAAAACAGCATCCTGTCAGGGCTTCGCCGTCTCAACGACCTTCTGGTCGGCATGGAAAGCCCGCTGACAGAACCCGATGAGGAAGTCTTCCGATACGCAGTAGAACAGATTACCGTACCGACTCACACAAGCCTCTGCTTCCGTCTTATCGGCGGCTTGCAGCTTACTGAACCCATCCCACCGCAAAGGAGGTGCAACAGAAAATGAAAAACAGACGATTCCCATACGGATATGAAATGGTGAACGGACAAATCGTGCCGTGTAAAGCCGAAGCCGAGCAGTTAAAAGCCATATTCAGCGATTACATCGGCGGTATGAATCTGCAAGAGGTAGCGGATAAGCTGACAAGGTTAAAGGCCGAATACCTTCCCGGTGAAACGGTATGGAACAAAAGTAGAATTAAGCGAATCATTGAGGACTGCCGATATACCGGAACGGAAACCTATCCTGCACTCATAGGCGAAAGCACTTTCTCCGCCGCCAACAAAACCAAAGACGAGCGCCGGACAACTACGGATTATGTGGTCACTGCGGACAACAAAATACTTACCAACACCGTTCACTGTGCCGAATGCGGCGGCAGATTTTATCATCGAACCGACAATACGCAAAGGCACAACGAAACATGGTATTGCAAAACGGACGGCTGCAAAAAAACCGTGCGGATGACAATTGCGGAGCTTGAACAGCATATCACGGATATCCTCAATCGGGCGATACAGAATCCCGAATTGATTGAATACTTACCGCAGAGCGAAACTGAGCCGTCTCTGGAGCTGCGCCGTATGGAAAACGAGCTTGAAAGAATGCTCTCCTCCCTCGACGCAGACAGGGATGAAATACAAAACTTAATACTCCGATGTGCGGCGAAAAAATACAGTGAGAGCAACAGTACCCGGCACATTACGGAAAGACTGCAAGCGGATTTTGAGAAATCAACTCCGCTTGTTGATTTTTCCTCAGACTTTTTCGAGAGGACGGTATCCGCCGTCCTCGTCGGACAAAACAACACCGTCAGCCTTGTACTGAAGAACGGTAATACCATAGGAAAGGAGTCAGCCGAAAATGACAACGCAAACAATGACAATGCCTAAAACGGTCAGAGTAATACCGCCGAAGCCGGAGCATTCCGGAGAGATACGCTCGGACATCCGACCAAAGCGTGTGGCGGCATACTGCCGCGTCTCAACCGATAAGGAAGAACAGGAACACAGCTTTGAAACCCAAAAGGAAATGTACACCGAAATGATTATGATGAAGCCGTTATGGCAGATGGCGGGTATATACGCGGATGAGGGGATCACGGGAACGATAGCCAAGAAACGCCCGGATTTTATGCGGCTGATTGAGGATTGCCGCCGTGGAAAAGTGGATATGATTATCACCAAATCGGTGTCCCGCTTCTCCCGAAACAACCTTGACTGTCTGATGTATGTCAGAGAGCTGAAAGAAAAAGGCATCCCAATCATCTTTGAAAAGGAAGGCTTAAACACACTTCAAGTCTCAAGCGAGCTGCTGATTACGCTGTTCAGCGGACTCTCGCAGGCAGAAAGCGAATCCATCAGCATGAATGTAAAGCTCGGCAAACGCCGGAGCCTTAAAAACGGCAATGTGCCGTTCTGCTACAAATCCTTCCTCGGATACCACAAGGGTGCGGACGGCAAGCCGGAAATCGTGCCGGAGCAGGCCGAAATCATCAAAAGGATATACGCCGAATACCTCGCCGGAAGAAGTCTGCTGGATATTGCCAAAGGGCTGACCGCAGACGGCATACTCACACCGAGGGACAAAGAGGGCTGGACTGCAAAGGTTGTGCTGTCCATCCTCTCAAACGAAAAATACAAAGGCGACGTGCTCCTTCAAAAGAGCTACATCGCCGACTGCATCAGCAAGAAATCCAAAAAGAACAACGGCGAGCTGCCGATGTACTATGTGGAAAACAACCATCCCGCCATTATCGAGAGAGCCGTATTCGACCGTGTACAGGAAGAAATCGCACGGCGGAACAGCAAGCGTAAAGTCAAGGAAATAGGAACAAAAACCGAGCTTGGCAAATATTCAAGCAAATATGCGCTGTCCGACATCCTCTACTGCGGGAACTGCGGAACGCCGTACCGCCGCTGCACATGGACGAAAAACGGCAAGAAAAAGGTGGTGTGGCGCTGCATCAGCAGACTTGACTACGGCACGAAATACTGCAAGGATTCACCGACCATTGAAGAATCGGTTATCCAAAACGCCGTCTGCGAAGCGATTACGAGAAAAGCGCAGATGGAAAACATCAGCATCGAGCGAATTCTCGGACACATCGCCATCTACCAAAGCCATCAGGACACAAGTGATCTCCTCGCAAAGCAAGACAGGCTGAAAGCTCTTCAAAACCGAATCAGTGAATTGACCGACATGAACAGCGAAGCGGCACAGAACGGCGATTTTGACGAGCAGTTCGAGCGCCTGTTCGCGGAGATGTACGCACTAAAAGACGAACTGAGCGAAATGGATAAAGAACGGGCGAAGTTCGATAGTCAGCCCGAAGTCATGAACGAAGTTGCCGCAGTAATCGAAGGACTGAAAAACCATCCGGTAGAATATGACGATCTGACGGTGCGGCAGCTCATCGAATGCATCAAGGTAATGTCGCCAACGCTGCTCCAAATCTACTTCAAGGACGGCGCAATGCTGGAAGCAAACATATGATGAAAGACTTGAATCTATACGAAGCACGCAATCAAAATCGTGTGGGTTCAAGTCCTCATTTCAAAAACCGGCTGGCATCTTTTTTGTTACCTCTTTACAGAAATATTTCCGAAAGAAGTCGATTGTTGGTAATCGACTTCTTTCAATATTTATGGTAGAATATTGAGTATGATTCAGGCTATTTATAAAAAATAGAAAGTTAGCTGTTATGATTATCGACGACCTATATATAACAAACTATAGGGAATTTGCTGGGATGCCATTACAAAGCATAACACCTTTACCTGAATATGAAGCATTCGAATTCGCAAAAAGACTGTCCGCATAAAGTAGATCATTAAGAGACAGGAATCTCTGTATTTCTACGGTAATGGCTTTTCCGTCTGTTAAGTATATTAAACTGACTTATGACTGAACAGATATCGCACGACATGGTGTCATTTTAAACGGGCGGAAAGACTGGGTTTGCAGTTATCGAATCCATGGCGACAATTGAATACGGCCGCGAGTCTCAAATGAAGTGAGCCTCCGCAATAAAGCAAAGGGTCTGTACAGATTTACTCCGTACAGACCCTTCTACCTTTTTCATTCACCCGATTTTGGTTTTTCTTCTTTTATTTGCGTCATCCCGCATGTCGGCAGCTCAACCCAGAACGTACTTCCTTTGCCGACCGTGCTCGTCACACCGAACTGCGCGTTATGACGTATCAGTATATTCTTCACGATAGACAATCCGAGTCCGCTTCCGACCGCTCCGCGTCTGTGATAGTCGCTTATCTTATAGTATCTGTCCCAGATGAGCGGAAGCTTATCCTCCGATATTCCGTCTCCGCTGTCACTCACTGATACGCGGCACGCCTTATCAGCCACCTCAAGCCTTATTCCGACGTGTTTGTCGTCACCGGTGTAGTTGACCGCGTTGTTGATAAGGTTATACAGCACCTGAAGTATCGCCGTTTTATCGGCATATACGAGTGCCGCGCCGTCGTCCTCATCAAGCGTGAAGCTGTAGCCGTCATGCTCTCTGAGATGAGTGTATCGGTTCATCGTTTCCTCAAGCAGCGCCTTCATGTCGATTACCTCGGGGTGCATCTGCTGATTGCCAGACGTGAGCCGCGAGAGGTCAAGCAAATCGTTGACAAGGAGCGACAGCCTTTTCGTCTCATCAATCACTATCTGAATATTTTCCGGCGTCATTTCCCCCGGAATATCGCGCATTACCTCACTGTAGCCGGATATCATCGTAAGCGGTGTGCGCAGGTCGTGCGATATATTGGCTATAAGTTCCTTCTGCATCGTATCGAGCTTTGACAGCTCAGACGCTGCGTAGTTCAGACTTCCGGCAAGCTCCTCAAGCTCATTCCAGCCGCCGCCTTCGAACTTTACGTCGTAGTTCCCGCCCGCAAGCCGCTTCGCCTGACTTCCCATCTTTGCAAACGGCCGTGTGAATTTACCGGACAGATACAGTGCGAACACCGCCGCGACTATCAGAAGTATCACGGTTATTATACCGAGCTGCGCCGTTAGCGTGTTCACCGTCGCGGATATCGGCGCAATGTTGGTGGTCAGGAGTATCAGGTATTCCGTATCGCCGACTTCGGATACCTTTGCGCAGAGTATGCTGTCGGCATCTTCTCCCCTTTCAGCCTCGCTGACATGCAGATTTACTAATCTCAGCTTCTCAATATATGAGTCCTTGCCTTCCGCTGCCGAGTACCATTTATTGAGCAGATCCCCCGTCAGTGTTCCGTGTATACTGCAGGTACCCTGTACATGCGCCGTGATTACGCTCCCAGCCGACTTATTCTTTATCGGGTAGACGGAGATGCACACGTTCAGCTTTTCGGCAGTCTCATAGACCGTGTCGGGAAGCGTATCCTCGTCAGTCTTTGCCGCGAGTGCAATAGCTGCGGCAGCACGCTTCAGCTCACGCGTTTTCATGCCCTGATACATATCGCCGAGCAGCACTGTCTGAAACAGCCACAGTATCGCAAGCGTCAGCAGCATGAATGCCGAAAAGTATGCGATCATGCGCCACTTCATCGGTATGGATGTAAGCAGTCGGCGCGGGCGTTTGTTTTTAGTTGAAGTTTTTGTCATTTGTGTCAAAGCGGTATCCTATCCCCCTGAGTGTTACGATAAAGTCGGCATACTTGCCGAGACTTTTCCGAAGCAGTTTTATATGTGTGTCAAGAGTTCTGTCGTCACCGAAGTAGTCGTAGCCCCACACCTCGGTGATTAGCTTTTCACGTGACAGCGCAACATTCCGATTCTTGAGTATATAGAAGAAAAGGTCGTATTCCTTCGGTGACATATCGGCGCGTTTGCCGTCGATATAAACGATGCGTGCCGTTATGTCAGCGCGAAGTCCGCCAAGCTCCACTATCTCGTTGTGCTCTTCGGGTTTTGCGTTAACCGTCGAGCCGCGCTTTGCAGCACGCTTCATAACCGCGTCAACCCGCAGCATCAGCTCCTTGGGCGAAAACGGCTTTACCACATAATCGTCGATGCCAAGCTCGAAGCCGTTTATCTTGTCGTACTCCTCGCCGCGCGCGCTGAGCATGATGATGGGTATGTCGGAAAACTTGCGTATCTCGCGGCAGGCTGAAAATCCGTCAAGCTCAGGCATCATAATGTCTATTATCATTATATCGAAGCCGCCTTCGCGGCACTTTTCGACCGCCTGCATTCCGTCACCCGCCTCGGAAACCGTATGACCTTCCCATTCGGCGTACTTTACTATCAGCCGCCGTATCATTTCTTCATCGTCAACGATCAGTATGTTGTACATGATTCTCTCCCGCAAAGTATGTATTGCCGCGCCTCATGCGCACTTTTTCAGATGCAGGCGGGGACAAGCCGCAGCCATCCCCGCCCGCGGGCAGTAATTATTGTTCGCCGAAGTCTACAGAAGTGTCATCGGTCTGAGGCACGTTTTCATAGCACTTCACGCTTACCTCAATAAGCTTGTTGTCACGGTACAGCGAGAACTTTACAGTGTCGCCGACGCTGTGCGATGTCACCGCACTCTTTACATCCGAACTGCTCGAGATCTCTGTTCCGTCTACCGCGACGATGCGGTCACCGACCTTCAGCACATCATTATTATAGCCTTCACTTACCGCGCTGATATATACGCCGGTGCTGTTAAGCCCGTAGTTCCACGCGGTAAACTGGTCGGTCACGTCCACAAGTGATATACCTACGAAGGATTTACCCTTTACATAGCCGAATTCGAGAAGCTGGTCCGCTACCGAGAAAACATCATTTACCGGTATCGCGAATCCGAGTCCCTCAACACCTGTTTCGGAATATTTCGCGTTGACGATTCCTATTAGCTCACCTTCCATGTTGAACAGTCCGCCACCTGAGTTGCCGGGGTTGACCGCCGCGTTAGTCTGGAGCAGATTAAGCGTGGTTGAGCCGACCTGTATTTCTCTGTCAAGCGCGCTGATGATACCGTTGGTCACAGTTCCGCCGAGTTCGCCGAGCGGATTTCCTACCGCCACAACGCTCTCGCCGACTACGAGTGAATCGCTGTCACCGACTTTTGCGGCAACAAGCTTTGAAGTATCTTCAAGGTCAAGTGTGAGTATTGCGATATCCGAATCGCTGTCATTTGCCACCACAGTTGCGGCACATTCCGTACCGTCAGTGAAGCGCACCGTTATCTTATCGGCTACACCATTGGAAGATGAGGAGGTCGAGGATGATGCGCTGATTACATGGCTGTTCGTAAGGATATAGTACTGGTCGTTGTAATAGGCCACAACGCCGCTGCCGGCACCTTCGGTGACATACTGACCGAAGAATGAGTTCGAGTTGGTCATGTATTCGGTCGTGATTTCCACAACACTGTCGCGTACCGTATTCGCAACTCCCGCGATACCGTTCGTGCCGTCCGCAAGATCGCGGTAATATACGGTCTTACCGTCCTCGTCAACCACCTTATCGGTGTCGTCCGACGAGCTTCCCGTCTTGTTTCCGCTGTCCGTAATTACCGTATTATAAAGATACGCTCCGCCGAATCCTGCTCCTACCGAGAGAAGCAGTCCCGCCGCGCATATGAGTGCGATCGCTGCAACACCGAGTCCTTTTTTCGGTTTATGCTGCTTCGGCGGCTTCGTAGGCTTCGGAGGCTTCGGAGGCGTAAAGTTTTGTGCGGGGGGATTCATCGGCTGTGCACCGTATCCCGGTGCTCCGTTATACGGCGGTGTGAACGGCTGTCCGCCGTTGGGCGCGAATCCGCGCGGCTGACCTGCCGGCGGCGTGAACTGTCCGCCCGCGTTATACGGCGTATATCCGCCGGGCTGTCCCTGTGTCGCATAAGGATTTCCTGACGCTGCGTTCGGCTGTCCCGCGTAAGGATTGCCCTGCGAAGCGTTCGGCTGTCCCGTATATGTTTGAGAGTATTCAGTGCCGCTTTGATGACCGTATACATTCTGCTGAGCTCCTGCGGTATAAGCCGCACCCGATGCTGTGCTTTCATCCTTAGGTATTTCACCGCTTCTGAAGCTGTATTCCGATGTCTCGTGTGCAACATGCTGCTTCTCAGCTTCCGTATTATCGGCTGCCGCATCATATGCCGCGCTGTCAGGTGCCTGTGCAGTTACCTGAGGTTCGTGATCTGCAGTCTGGGCTGCTGCTCCGTCAGTCTGCGTATTATCGGTAAACAGCTTCGGCGCTGCCGCTTCCTGTGCGTTTTCATCCGCTTTAGGAGTATCATTCATCCCACCTGTGCTGCCGGAATTTTCATTGTAAATCTTGTCTGACATATAGTACACATCCTTTTATAATTTTACGGGTTACTTTAGTATTCCCGTTTACAGGTATATGATAATCAACCAATGTGACGGTTTTATGATGAGGTTCGGAAAAATAGTTGAAGTATGGAAGATTATTCAGTCAAGTGTACCTGCCGTTACGATGAAGCCGTCGATGTTGTTGCCGGATATGTTGTACTCTGTGCCCTTCGGTACAGGTACCTGCGTCTCGCCGTCACCGTCAGCAGGTACGTAATATATCAGTACGCCACCGCTGTACTGTGCATCCTTCGATGATTTTCCGACATACGTACCGTCGAAAAGAAGTCGGTCACCGTCCCATGTATAGTTATAAAGCATTTCGATGTATTTCTCAAATGAGGTGATCTCAAGCTGCTTCATTATCATCGCGTGCGGCTTTGTGATGTATCTGTAGTGCCACGGCTCAGCTATGATACCCGTTTCGCCGCGGTTTTCCTCGGTATACCTGAGGATGAAGCCGTACTCCGCCGCATGGTCGAGCAGCCACTGTGCCGGCTCATATTCGTTTATCTGATACGATTCGCTTTTATCGGTGAACACGGCGAAATCTACCGCGTAGCCGCTGTGATGCTCACTGTGTCCCGGCTCGGCGACTCTTGATGCGGCGTACTCCGCACCGTAAGTCGAAACAAAATCCTGATACAGATCGAACTGCGTGTTATAGTCGCGCCAGCAGCTGTTGAGCATCACGTCTGCGCAGCCATTATACTGATTCAGATCGCCGATCCATTCGTTGAGAGCTTTCAGCATCTCGGGCTCAAGGTAAAGCTCTGTTGTACTGCGCTTGAATGATGCCGTTTTACCTTCGCTGACGTTTTTAACAGTCGGATTTTCGGGGAAAATGTATGCGTAAATATTATTTACAAGGATCAGATCGCCTGTATGGATCTTGGCATCGCTCATTTTGACGTACTCCGCGGGAACTGCGGTCGTCACAGGTGTATCGGTAGTCATGGCGTTTGCGGCAGTCGTGGCTGCGACTGAACCGGGGATAGTGCCGTCGTCGCCGCCCGTACGGTTCTGTACGATTACTATTACCGACGCGGCGATGAACAGCGTAAACACGACCGCAAGTATTATGATTGCCTTAGTCGACGCGGGAGTCGGAGTTTTGCGTGTGCGCGATACTCGTCTGACCTTTTTACCGAGCTTTATCGTGCCGTCGCGCTCCTCATCGTTAAAAACGACGCGTCCGTCGCGGACACCGTTATCACGGCTGTACTGTGTATAATCGTCGCGGTCGAAATTATTGTTATTTCCCATATTGCCTCCTAAAAAACAGAGGGAGAGCATTTTATACTCCCCCTTCTGAATCGATTGATAAGATTAGAGTGCGTCCCTGCGTGACAGATTCACTCTGCCCTTTTCATCCGTGCCGAGATACTTGACGCGGAGGATATCTCCCACGTCGCATACGTCCTCGACTTTCTCGGTGCGTTTGTTGTCAAGCTTCGAGATATGCACAAGTCCTTCCTTACCGGGTGCGAACTCAACGAACGCGCCGATCGGAATGATTCTTGTGACCTTGCCTTCGTAAATTGCACCGACTTCCGGCTCGAATACGATTGCTTCGATTGTCTTGCGTGCCGCTGTGATGCTTGCGCGGTCAATTGCGGAAATGAAAATGCTTCCGTCCTCCTCAATATCGATCTTCGCGCCTGTATCTGCAACGATCTTCTGGATGACCTTTCCGCCCGAGCCGATAACCTCGCGGATCTTGTCAACGTTAATTTTTATGGACTCCATCTTCGGCGCGTACTCGGATACCTCCGCGCGAGGTGCGGGAATTGCCTTAAGAAGGATGTCATCGATGATATAATCGCGTCCCTTATGGGTTACTTCAAATGCTTCCTTGATGATCTCGGGCGTAAGTCCGTCGATCTTCAGATCCATCTGGATTGACGTGATACCCTTGTGAGTTCCGGCTACCTTGAAATCCATATCGCCGTAGAAGTCCTCGAGCCCCTGGATGTCGATCATCGTCATCCATCTCTCACCCTCGGTGATAAGGCCGCAGGAAATTCCGGCAACGGGAGCTTTGATCGGTACGCCTGCGTCCATGAGCGCAAGTGTCGAGCCGCAGACTGATGCCTGTGAGGTCGAGCCATTTGAGCTGATTACCTCGGATACGCAGCGAATCGCGTATGGGAATTCCTCAACTGACGGAAGTACCGGTACGAGTGAACGCTCTGCGAGTGCTCCGTGACCTATCTCACGGCGTCCGGGGCTTCTTGAGCTCTTAGCCTCGCCTACCGAGTATCCGGGCATATTATAATGATGCATGTATCTCTTGGATTCCTCCTCTGAGATACCGTCCAGCATCTGTACGTCGCTTATCGATCCGAGTGTCGCTATCGTCATGACCTGAGTCTGACCGCGAGTGAACATGCCGCTTCCGTGTACGCGGTTAAAGAGTCCAACCTCAGCCGCGAGCGGTCTGATCTGGTCGAGACGGCGTCCGTCTACACGCTTGCCTTCATCGAGAAGCCAGCGGCGGACTACAAATTTCTGAATCTTATAAAGGATTTCGTCGAGCATCACATGCTTTGCGGGATCCCCTTCGTCGAATTCGTTATATACTCTCTCAATGATGGGGGCGAGACGCTCGTCACGAATGTTCTTGTCGTCTGTATCAAGGGCTACCTTGATGTCGTCGATGACCATATCCTTGACCTTTTCGTACAGGTCGTGGTCAACCTCGCATGAGGGATAGTCGAACTTCGGCTTGCCGACAGCGGCGACGATCTCGTTGATAAACTTAATGAGATTCTTGATAACGCCGTGTGCGAGCATGATTGCGTTGAACATGTCGTCATCAGCGACTTCCTTTGCGCCGGCTTCGATCATAACGATCTTCTTCTCGGACGCGGCGACCGTAAGATCAAGCACGCTTGTCTTTCTCTGCTCGGCTGTCGGGTTGATGAGGTACTTCCCGTCCTCGGTCATGCCGACGAATACGCCGCCGATAGGGCCGTTCCACGGAATATCGGAGATGGACAGAGCGATAGACGCGCCGATCATTCCGGTAACTTCAGGTGAGCAGTCGTGATCGACAGCAAGCACCATGAGCGAAATGTTTACGTCATTGCGCAGATCCTTCGGGAAAAGGGGACGGATAGGACGGTCGATAACGCGGGAGGTGAGTATTGCCTTCTCGCTCGGACGACCTTCACGCTTCAGGTAACCGCCGGGAATCTTTCCCACGGAATACATTCTTTCCTCAAAGTCAACGGACAGCGGTAAAAAGTCGATGCCGTCACGCGGACGTTCGGATGCGGTCGCACACGCGAGTACCGCGGTTTCGCCGTAGCGGACGAGACATGAGCCGTTGGCAAGTCCCGCCATCTTTCCGGTTTCCACGGTCAGCGGACGTCCCGCCAGCTCCGTGGTAAAGGTTTTGTAATTTTCAAACATTTTAAATTCCTCCGTTTATATTATTCCCCGTTCACGGAGGTTTAGCACTTAAATACAAGTCGCTTTTTGCGGCACATATTTAACTGCTAATCCGTCGTGGCGGAGCAGTTTGACTTGATTGCATAAAAACACGGCTGCAGCGGACTGCGCGGGCAGTCTGCCGCAGCCTGTGAGTTTCCGGCAAATTGTCGTTACCGACAGAATTACTTTCTGATTCCGAGTTTCTCGATTATCGCACGGTAGCGTTCTATGTCCGTCTTCATAAGGTAGTTGAGAAGGTTACGTCTGTGACCGACCATCTTGAGAAGTCCGCGACGGCTGTGATGATCCTTCTTGTTAACCTTAAGATGCTCGGTGAGTGTCGAGATGCGGTATGAAAGTATCGCGATCTGTACCTCGGGTGAGCCTGTGTCGCCCTCATGGGTCTTGTACTGCTCGATAATTGCCTGCTTTTCGTCCTTTGTGATCATGCTGTTCACCTCAAATAAAATTTTGCATCCGCTCGGCTCAGCGATCGGCGGGTGAAAACTTTTCATAAAGAAAACTTTAATCCGATGACCGGGTCCGGCGGCATACCTTGATTAGTATATCACAAATAATATATTTTGTAAAGTCCTTTTTTCTTTTTATTTCAGTTTTACCGAAATAATGGCGCAGATAAAAAACATATTAATGTGACACTGCTTCCCGAAAATTCTTCGGAGTATACGGTGCCTCATCTGCAAAATACCTCCGTCGTGTGTATCAGTTTCAACGCGAAATATGCGTATTTCGGCCCCCGTCCGTGTCGGCGCTCATTTCCTTTGCTTTATGCAGGATATTCCAGACTCTGTCGCAGTTTTCAATGTCATAGAAGACCCAGTTGCTGTTTCTGTATCTTTGATTTGTTGCGGCTGACCAAAATGTAATTGTTCCTACGCCGTTTCTGCCGCTGATAAGGTTTCCGTCCTCAGCTCTGTCAATCGGAATGGATTCCATTTGCTTAATATTTCCGTTAATATCAGCTTTAGCGAAAATAACCCGTTTGCTTGTTATGGCGTATATTGCTGTTTTCTGCAGCCTGGATTTTTGCCAATAGCCTCCTGCAATCAGGAATATACCGAATGACAGGAAAATCAGGCATGGCAACACATTCCCGATAAGAATCGCGAATGACTTGGTTTCAGCAGAGAAAATTCCCTTGAAAATAAATAAAGTAATTACACACCAAAGCAAACCGAAAATCACTCGTGGAATATCCGCAGGGGAAACCGGGGATTTACTGCTTGGTCTGCCGCACCACAACAAGCTTTCATTATCCGACAGCTTTTCTGAAATGACATATGCCGCGTTGAATCTTGTGTCCATAATAAGTTCCTCTCGATTGATTAATCAAAATACCCTATTGTTTTCAGTAAGTCTCCGATTCTTATGCCGTTTCTTCTGTTACAATATGCGCAAACCTCGAATCTCTGTTTTCCTTCTGAGTGAGCAATACCTTCTTATTTATGTTTTATATAAATATTATACTATAAAATTATCTCATTTTCAAGAAATATATATACATAAAAAAGCTTTTTCTATTTCAATCTTGCGGATACAGTAGGTGCGCATCAGTCGAACATGCTGATCTGGCTGTAGCTGTCCGGAAATTCTCTGAGATACGCGAATATCTCATCTGTATTATGCATCACGCTGTGCTTTTCGCATTCGGTGTGGAATATCTGCATGAGCGCGTCGTTATTGTCGCTCGCACATTCGTACACGCTTCCGAATTTTTTGATGTATCTCTGCTTTATCCCCGGGAAATGACGGTCGAGAGCTTCATAGAAGTATTCCCGGTCACCGTCACGTATCGTAGTGCCGATACCGAAACAGATGATGCCGCAAACGCCCGCTTCGAAGCACAAGTCGAGTACGCCGCGCAGGTTTTCTTCGGTATCGTTAATAAACGGAAGTATCGGCGAGTACCACACGACTGTCGGGATGCCGTTCTTTCTTAGTACCTTCAGCGCATCGTACCGCTCGCGCGTCGTCGATACGTTCGGCTCAAGTATGCGGCAGAGGCTTTCGTCATATGTGGTCAGCGTCATCTGCACGACGCATTTCGATTTTGCGTTGATTGAGGTAAGCAGATCAAGGTCGCGCAGCATGCGGTCTGACTTCGTCTGCACTGTCACGCCGAAGCCGTACCGGTCGATTATTTCAAGGCAGCGACGCGTCAGTCTGAGTTTCTCCTCGCAGTGCATATACGGATCGCACATCGCACCTGTGCCGATCATGCACTTTTTGCGCTTACGGCGAAGTGCGTCCTCAAGCAGCTCCGGTGCGTTCTGCTTGACTTCGATATCCTCGAAGTCATGCTGCATCTGATAACACGTCGATCGGCTGTCGCAGTATACGCAGCCGTGCGTGCAGCCGCGGTAGATATTCATGCCGCCATATGCGGAGAGGATTCCTTTTGCATTTATGTAGTGCATATTTTTTTGTCGCGGCACCCACCGCAGGATGTGATTTTCGTGAAATAAGTCAT
>CAZMRH010000028.1:13981-15785 GCA_964568705.1 uncultured Lachnospiraceae bacterium | reverse complement strand
GAGCTTCAAATTCAACTCAAACGGCGCGTACACTGTAAAAGTGATTGACCTTGCGGAGGACGCGGCGTGGAGCGGAAATATTGCCAGCTTCGATATGAATATATTTAACGAATCGGAAGCGGGCGACGTTATTTACATTGATTCCTGCGTGCTGACGGCTTCCGTCAGCGATCTTGAGTCCTCGGCGACCGCGAGACTGCGCGTGCGTGCGCTGACAACGCCCGATGACGATTACTCCGATCCGACAAAAAAGGCATATGTCTTTGACAGCGCCGACAAATGCGCGAACATCAGGTATACGAACAATGTCACCTGCTCCTACAGTGAAGCCGAAAAGGCACTTCAGACGAAGCTCGTAAATACCGGTGACCCGCATTTC
The DNA here is from genome assembly GCA_964568705.1 of uncultured Lachnospiraceae bacterium. Lineage (GTDB taxonomy): Bacteria > Bacillota > Clostridia > Oscillospirales > CAG-272 > CAZMRH01. The sequence continues at coordinate 15,406 of CAZMRH010000028.1, read as the reverse complement.
TACCTTGATTTAGAGGGAGAAAGCATCTCCGCCGACGATTATAAATACGTCGTTTACGTCTACAAAGCACCGACGTCAATCAAGGTGGCAAGCCCCAATGCGGAGCTGTTCCTCTGCGCGGGTGACACCGCCGAGCCTACGGAGAATTACTCCGTTCAGATGGCGCTGTCACTTCAGGATAAATACGTGTATCAGCTCTTTGACCTGTCGAAATCGGACTTCTGGCAGGGCAAGATCCACGGCGTACGCTTCGACATACTGTTCAACGGCTCCGTCGGTGACACAGTCTGCGTTGATTCGGTAATCTTCTGCGATTCATACGGCTCGGCAAGTGAGGCGGCGACTTCTGCAGCTGTCGAAGCTAATTCAGGTGTGCGCTTCACCGACGGCATCGAGGGCGTGTGGGATGACTTCATGAATACGGCGACCGGAGTTATAACGGCAAATGAACATATCGACCGCAAGTTAACCGGCTCTCCGATATACATTTCCGGCGGCAACACCGATACTGTCAGCAAGGCATCGTTTTTAACAAGGCTTGTAATGTTCGTGACGCGTACTACGGGCGACACGATCAACGTGCAGGTAATCAACGGCTTCGACGTGATGTACGCCGAATACCTTGATCACGACTGCGGCGACGAGATACTGACGCTGAAGCTTACCGGCGGCAGTGAGATGTGCGTCGTCTATCAGCGCGCGCGGTATCAGATGAAGAAGGTCATCTTCGACTCAGACCTTGGGCCTGACTGCGATGACGCGGGTGCTGCGGCGATACTCGTCAACGCGCACAACCGCGGGGAAATAAAGCTGCTTGCACTCACACATTCGCTTCAGGCTGAGTACGGCGCGTACTGCATGGCAGCGCTCTGCGACTATCTGGGCGCGGACGACGTTATCTGCACGATGAACACCGAACGCACGACGACATACACCGGCAACAACAAGGATTCCGAGATACCCGCGAAGAATTACTGGAACGCACACGGCGGTTTCCCCGCACTTCCCAGCAACGTTGCGACTCTCCGCACGATTCTCGCCGAGAATAATCAAAAGGATATATTTCTCATTTCAACAGGCCCCGTCATCACGTTCAGTGACCTGCTTAATTCCGAACCTGATGCGATAAGCCCGCAGACCGGACGCGAACTTATCGCCGACAACGTGTATTTTTACATGTTCGGCGGCGGCCGCTTCGACAGTGAGAACGCGGGTGACAACAACATCGAATGTGCCCAAGACCGTGCGGCGCTCATCGCCGATACCATGCCTACACTCGGCGTTGACATGATCTTCTGTGGTGGCGAGGTCGGCGAAAATGTATATTCGGGCGGCGTGCTCGTTGACTGTTCGGACGACTACGTCGTCAAGGGCTGCTACTATTATCAGAACAGATGCACCGGGAACTACGCCCGCAACAGCTGG
>CAZMRH010000028.1:0-13971 GCA_964568705.1 uncultured Lachnospiraceae bacterium | reverse complement strand
TTGCGTGTACTATGCTCTGTACGGCGGCTGCGGTATGTGGGGACTCCGCGAAAACTACAGGATATGGTTCAGCGGCGGCTGTACGAAAAAGACTGCGGGTGCGGGAACATACGGCTATATTTACAACCTCGACGAGTCCACCGCCGGGATCTACAAAATGTCAGGCACGGTCAACGGAGCAATGGCACCGTACCTGAAGTAAGCAAGAGCGATAAATAAGTAAGAAATCCGGGATACACAGGGTTGTGTATCCCGGATTTCTCAGACCGAAGACAAAGCGGTTTCAGAATGTTAATCCTGAAACCGCTTTGTCTTCGGTCTGAAAGTCGCACGAAGTGCGGCTTTTTCTTTTTGGTGACCCGTGGGGGAATCGAACCCCCGTTTTCGCCGTGAGAGGGCGATGTCTTAGCCTCTTGACCAACGGGCCGTAAACACAGCTTTTTAATTATATCATATGTGATTTGAAAAATCAAGTAATTTTATTATTTTTTCTGATTTTTTCAAATTTTTCAGTCCGGGTGATTCCAAGATGAAAATCACGTGCAAATTTTACCCCCACATGCGTATATTTTCCTGCGATTCACGAAAAATAATGTTCAGGTGCATATACTTTACAAAAGCCACAGGAGCAGGTATGAAGTGTTTTGAATATACAGTCCGCGATGAGCACGGGATTCACGCGCGTCCTGCCGGCATTCTCGTCAATGCTGCGAAAACACTTGACTGCACGGTAACACTTAAACTCGGCGACAAGACCGCCAATGCAAAAAAATTATTCGCTGTCATGGGACTCGGTGCCGAAAAGGGCGACAGGCTCATCTTTACGGCTGACGGTTCCGATGAAGACCGCGCCGAGGCAGCCCTTACCGGAGCAATGCATGACGCGGGGCTGTAGCAGCGACACATAAACCGATAATACCGTGACAAAGGAGGAACATATGACCGTAATTCACGGACGTGTCGCAAATCCCGCAGTCGCCGAGGGTAAGCTGCACATCGTCGAGACCTCATCCGGCGATGTCGCACGTCGCAGTGTAAACGACACGGAAGCTGAGTTAAAACGCTATTGCAGCGCGCGTGACAGTGCCGCCACCGAGCTTGATGCACTGCGAGAAAAAGCCGTTGCCGACGTAGGCGAAGACGGCGCGATGATATTTGAAATTCATCGCATGATGCTCTACGATGAGGATTTCGACGATGCGGTGCGCGAAATGATACAGGATGAAGCCGTAAACGCTGAGTATGCCGTGACGGAGTGCGCCGCAAAAATTTCGGCAATGTTCGCCGGAATGTCCTCCGATTACATGAAGTCGCGCTCGGGTGACGTGCGTGATGCCGCCGAACGTGTAGTTGCTTTGCTCGAAGGGCGTCGGCGTGATTTTACGCTTACGTCCCCTGCGATAATCGCCGCCGAGAATCTATCGCCCGCCGATACCGTCCAGCTTGACAAAAAGTATGTACTCGGCTTCGTCACCGAAGGCGGCAGCGAAAATTCGCATACTGCGATACTTGCTCGCACAATGGACATTCCCGCAGTCGTCGGCGTCGGAAAAATTCCGCGCGAATACGAAGGATGCGATGCGATACTTGACGGTCACGGCGGTTCACTTATCATTTCTCCCGATCCTGAAACACGTAAAAATTACGAGGACATCGCCGGACGTGACCGCGATAATAAAAATCGGCTTGAAGCTTACCGCGGCAAATGCGGCATGACTAAGTGCGGCAGGCGCGTCCGTATTTATGCGAACATCGGCGATACGTCGGATATTGCGCTTGCATTATCCGGTGACGCTGAGGGAATCGGGCTGTTCCGCAGTGAATTTTTATATATGAAGTACGGTAGAGCGCCCACAGAAGATGAGCAGTTTGAGGCTTACCGCGACGCTGCTGAAAAAATGAACGGAGGTGACGTGATTGTTCGCACGCTTGATGCGGGTGCCGATAAGAAGCTACCGTTTCTCGGGCTCGGTAATGAGGCAAATCCCGCGCTCGGTTTCCGCGCTATCCGCATTTCCCTCTCCGACATGTCACTTTTCAAGACTCAACTCCGCGCGCTGTACCGTGCGTCGGCTTACGGAAATATTTCGATAATGCTGCCGATGATAGTGTCGGTAGATGAGGTAAAACGTGCGAAGGAAATCGCCGCCGAAGTACGCACGGAGCTTGCGCGTGACAAAATACCTGTCGGTCAAAAAGTCCCGTTCGGTATTATGATAGAGACCCCCGCCGCCGCCGTAACCGCCGATTTGCTCGCACGGGAATCCGACTTCTTCAGTATCGGTACGAACGATCTGACGCAGTACACTATGGCTGCCGACCGTGAGAATCCGCGCGTGGCGTACCTCGGTAAGACGATGAGTGAAGCGTTAAAGCGGCTTATCGCGTACGTCAGCCGTGAGGGTGAGAAGGCGCGAATCTGGACGGGCGTATGCGGTGAGGCTGCGGCTGACGTGTCCCTCACACAGTTCTTTGTCGACTGCGGGATAACCGAATTATCCGTATCGCCGTCACGCATTATTGAGGTACGCCGCGCGGTGGCGGAGACGACCGTCGCACAAAATAACGATAAAACGTGAGGTAATTATGTTTGCCAAAAAGAAAAGTAAAAGCGGACGCGGCGAGCTGACGGCTCCCGTAAGCGGACGCACGATGCCGCTTGAGGATACTCCGGATGAAGCGTTCGCGGCGCTGCTTGTCGGCGACGGCGTATCAATCGAGCCGACGGAATCGGTATTCCGCAGTCCCGCCGACGGCACGGTAGCTGGTGTCGCCGAATGTAAGCACGCGTACAGCATCACGACCGACGACGGACTGGATGTGCTAGTCCACATCGGCATCGACACAGTCGAACTTGGGGGCGAATGCTTTACTCCGCATGTAAGCGCGGGTGACAAAGTGCAGCGCGGTGATGTTATCGCCGAGGCCGACATCGCGGAGATCGGACGGCGCGGCTACAGTACGGTCACGCCCGTCGTCATCTCGAACATTGAGGAAGTCGCATTCTTCAGCTGCCGCGAAGGCGAAGTCAAGGGCGGCGATGACACGATAATCGACTACTCATTTTAGGGGGAAAAATGGATACAGCCGTAAATGAAAAAAAACGCGGCGGCGCGTTCAGCATACTTCAGCGCGTCGGGCGCTCGTTCATGCTGCCTATCGCACTTCTGCCGATAGCGGGACTGCTCCTGGGTATCGGCTCATCCTTCACGAATGCGACGACGATTGCAACCTACGGGCTTGAAAATATACTCGGTGAGGGCACTGCCCTCTACTTCATTCTCACCGTAATGAGCGCGACAGGCAATATCATCTTCGCAAATCTCCCGATAATATTCGCCATGGGTGTCGCAATCGGCATGGCCGAAAATGAAAAAGCGACGGCGTGCCTGTCCGCCGCCATCTCATTTTTCGTGATGCATCAGACGATATCGTCTCTGCTTAAGCTGACGGGTTACCTTGAAGGTGACGTGCTCGAAGGGACTGTTGCGAACGTCGTCGGAATAAAGTCACTTGAAATGGGTGTATTCGGCGGTATAATAGTAGGACTCGGTGTGGGTGCGTTGACGAACCGCTTTTATAAGATCAAGCTGCCGTCGGCGATATCATTCATCGGCGGTGTACGGTTCGTACCGATCATCTCGACTGTAACCTACATTCTCGTCGGCGTACTCGCATTCTTCCTGTGGCCGACGGTGCAGGGCTGGATATATTCGCTCGGCGATCTGGTACTCCGCACCGGCTACTACGGTACGTTCATCTACGGCTTCATCGAGCGTGCGCTCATCCCGTTCGGACTTCATCACGTTTTCTACATGCCGTTCTGGCAGACGGGTCTCGGCGGCTCAATGCTCATTGACGGCACGATGATCTACGGCGCGCAGAACATCTTCTTCGCCGAGCTTGCATCGCCTAATGTATCGGTGTTCAGTGTATCGGCGACAAGATTCATGAGCGGCAAGTTCCCGATGATGATATTCGGTCTTCCCGGCGCGGCACTTGCGATGTACACGACCGCGCGCCCCGAGAAACGCAGGGTAGCGGGCGGACTGCTGCTGTCAGCCGCTCTCACCTCGATGCTGACCGGAATCACCGAGCCGCTTGAGTTTACGTTTTTGTTCGTTGCGCCGATTATGTACGTCATCCACTGTGTATTTTCGGGAATTGCGTACATGCTCATGCACGTGCTGAACGTCGGTGTCGGTATGACGTTCTCCGGCGGACTCATCGACCTGACGCTGTTCGGAATACTTCAGGGCAATTCAAAGACGCACTGGCTTAACATCGTCCTCGTCGGAATCGTCTATTTCTTCGTTTACTACCTGTTCTTCTACTTCATGATACGCAAGTTCAACTATCTCACGCCCGGACGTGAGCTTGACAGTCCCACGAAGCTGTACACGCGCGCGGACTACAACAAAAAGAAAGAATCGGAGCGCGGTGAGACGGTAAGTGACGCATCAGGTAAAGGTACACCGCCGGATGACGCGAGCGTTCCCGCAATGATAATTGACGGGCTCGGCGGGCCCGGCAACATCCGAGATATGGACGCATGCGCGACGAGACTTCGCGTGACTGTTCACAACGCCGCTATCGTCAATGACGGACTCTTAAAAGCGAGCGGGGCGGCGGGTGTGCTGAAGCGCGGCGCCGGCGTGCAGATCGTGTACGGCCCCCGCGTGACAGTGATAAAAAGCGAGATCGACGATTATCTGAAGAAAAACGGCGAACAGAGCGACGGTTGAGATGGTAAATTTAAAACAGCGGACACGGTTTTCACCGTATCCGCTGTTTTTACTGATTATTCGTAGTCGACCACGTTCACCCAGCTGTGCAGGAATTCCCGTTCGGCAGCATTTCCCTTGACCGACTGTGACGCCGCAACTATCGGCATCCACTTCTGTACGTACTGCTTTGCGGTGTCGCTCCTGTCGCAGAACAGTTTCAGGTACTTCTCGGCGATATCACGCTCACCGTTCAGGCAGAACAGCAGATACGTTCTCGCCGCGTCCGCCGATGCGTTGCCCTGCGTCGCGTGTGACCAGTCGAGGATGTATGGTGTGCCGTCATCCGAGATAATGATGTTCGACGGGTTGAAGTCGCCGTGGCACACCTTGTTGTGCTTCGGCATAGCTTCAAGTCTTGTGTGCAGATCATAACGTTCTGTCGCGGTAAAATCTGTCTGGTTTATCTTGCGGTTCATCTTGTCCTTGAGCTTGCCGAGCAGCGGGCTTGTCTTTGAGTGCATCTCAAGCTGAAGTCCGACAAACAGTTCAAGGTATTCGTCTGTTCTTTGGGGATTCTCCTGCATCAGCTGTGCAAGCGTCCTGCCGCTGATGAATTCCGACACGATCGTCCATTTGCCGTCGATCACCGTAACCTCAAGCACCTTCGGAATATGAAGTCCCGTCTCCTCGATCCTCGCCTGATTAAGCGCCTCGTTCAGTACGTCAGCTTTCGAGTAATCCTCGTTGAATACCTTGAGACATCTGTCACCATCGCGGTACAGCGTCTTTGTGCTTCTCTTTGCAATTACGTTATCCAGCATCATGATATCCCCTCCTTATGCTTTCTTTGAGCCGCTTTTCTTCTTCGCGGACGTGTCGTCTGTCGCCTTCGGCATATCAGCCTCTGTGAAAGTATTGCCGTAGTATGCGTCAAGGTACATCCGGCGTATTTCGCTCATCAGCGGGTAGCGCGGGTTTGCGCCCGTGCACTGATCGTCAAACGCCTGCTCGACCATCGCGTCAAGGCGGTCGAGAAAGTCCTTCTCGTCGATGCCGTAATCCTTTATCGTCTTTTTGATGCCGACGCGTGCCTTGAGCTCATCTATAGCCTTGATGAGATTCTCGAGTTTCTCGCTGTCATCCTTGCCGCCGATGTTCAGGCAGTCGGCGACTTCGGCATAACGTGCGAGCGTATGCGGATGATCGTACTGCGAGAACGTGCCCATCTTAGTAGGCGCTTCTGCCGCGTTGAAGCGAAGCACCTCGTCGATCATCAGCGCGTTTGCGATACCGTGCGGCAGATGATGGAACGCGCCGAGCTTATGCGCCATCGAATGACATACGCCGAGGAACGCGTTTGCGAATGCCATACCCGCCATCGTGGCGGCGTTCGCCATCTTCTCGCGAGCCTCAACGTCGGTCAGTCCGTCGTCATACGCGCGCGGCAGGTACTTGAATATCGTCTCGAGCGCCTGCTTCGCAAGACCGTCGGTGTAGTCGGTCGCCATGACGGATGCGTATGCCTCAAGCGCATGTGTGACCGCGTCGATACCCGATGCGGCAGTCAAGCCCTTAGGGGCTGTCATGTGGAAATCGGTGTCGATGATCGCCATGTTCGGCATGAGCTGATAGTCGGCAAGCGGATACTTCACGCCCGATTTCTCATCGGTAATGACCGCGAACGGCGTGACCTCGCTTCCTGTTCCGGCTGAAGTCGGGATTGCGATGAAGTACGCCTTTTCGCCCATCTTCGGGAAGGTGTAGACACGCTTGCGGATATCCATGAAGCGCATCGCCATATCCATGAAGTCTACTTCGGGATGCTCATACATCACCCACATTATTTTACCTGCGTCCATTGCCGAGCCGCCGCCGAGCGCAATGATGCAGTCGGGTTCGAACGCAGTCATCTGCGCGCAGCCTTCCTTAGCGCATGCAAACGTCGGATCGGGAGCGACATTGAAGAACACAGAGTGCGCGATGCCCATTTCGTCGAGCTTATCCGTAATCTGCTTCGTGCAGCCGCTGTGATAAAGGAAGCTGTCGGTTACGATGAACGCGCGCTTCTTGCCCATGACCGCACGCAGCTCCTCAAGTGCGACGGGCAGGCAGCCCTTCTTGATATATACCTTTTCAGGAACGCGGAACCAAAGCTGTCTCCTTTCGGCTACCGTCTTGATGTTAAGCAGATGCTTCACGCCGACGTTCTCGCTTACGGAGTTGCCGCCCCATGAGCCGCAGCCCAGCGTCAGCGACGGTGCGAGCTTGAAGTTATAGAGGTCACCGATACCGCCCTGTGAGGACGGTGTGTTGACAAGTATCCGGCAGGTCTTCATTCGCGCGGCGAATTCATCGAGAATCGCCTGACCGGTCGCGATGTTGAGATATATTGACGATGTGTGACCGTAGCCGCCGTCCGCAATAAGATGTTCAGCCTTTGCGAACGCATCCTCAATATCCTTTGCCTTGTACATTGCAAGCACGGGCGAAAGCTTCTCGTGAGCGAATTCCTCCGACAGTTCAACGCTCTCCACTTCACCAATAATGATTTTCGTACCCTCCGGTACGTCAACGCCCGAAAGCTCCGCAACCTTATGCGCCGTCTGACCGACGATCTTCGCGTTGAGCGCGCCGTTGATGATTATTGTTTTTCTGACTTTCTCCGTCTCGTCGGGAGTGAGGAAGTAGCAGCCGCGCGCCGCAAATTCCTTTCTGACCGCGCCGTATACTGCAGCGTGCACGATGACCGACTGCTCGGATGCGCATATCATGCCGTTGTCAAACGTCTTTGAGTGGATAATCGAGTTTACCGCAAGCACGATATCCGCGCTCTCGTCGATGATGGCGGGTGTGTTGCCGGGACCTACGCCGAGTGCCGGCTTACCTGACGAATACGCCGCCTTGACCATGCCGGGGCCGCCGGTCGCAAGGATTATGTCCGCTTCCTTCATCAGAAGATTCGTCATGTCGAGACTCGGCACGTCGATCCATTCGATGATGTCCTCCGGTGCGCCTGCCTCCACTGCCGCGTCAAGCACAAGTCTTGCTGCGGCGATGGTGGATTTCTTCGCTCTCGGATGAGGGCTTATAACTATCGCATTGCGCGTTTTCAGTGCTACGAGGCACTTGAATATCGCGGTCGATGTGGGGTTCGTGGTCGGGATGACCGCGGCGATAACGCCTATCGGCTCGGCGATCTTTTTTATGCCGTACGCTTTGTCTTCCTCGATAACGCCGCAAGTCTTTGTATCCTTGTAGGCGTTATAAATATATTCCGCGGCGTAGTTGTTCTTTATGACCTTGTCCTCGACCACACCCATTCCCGTTTCCTCAACCGCAAGCTTCGCAAGCGGAAGTCTCGCCTGATTTGCGGCGATAGCGGCGGCAAGGAAGATCCTGTCCACCTCAGCCTGTGTATATTCTGCGTATTTTCTCTGAGCCGATTTTACTCTCGCCAGCGCTCCCTCGAGAGTCTCAACGCTGTCAACGATTTTTCTCTCCTGCTTTTCCATATACAGCCTCCTGAAATTATTTTCCGCATCATGCAAAGTAATTTTAGATGCGGATTCCCTTTGATGTTATTATATCATGTAGTTAACATCTTGGGAATTGTCTCTTTTTCATAGGGGTATTGCATTTACCGTATACCTCAGTGCTACATCTCTTTGCCGAACAGCTCACGCTTCGATTTAAGAAGTTGACTTACGAAAAGTTTATCAAGCTCCGAGAGTGAATATTCCCGCCTATGTATGAGTACATCCCTATATACGCGCCTGTTTTCCTCACACTTCCGCTGCACCAGCCCGTACCGCTTCATCAGTGAATCCGGTATCGGCGACACCCACATGTAAGTTTCAGGATTTTCCGCGAGCAGCTCAAACTGACTGCCGCGCTCGAACACGAATATCCGGCGGTCGGAGTTGTCGGGCAGCTCCTCCTTCTTCACTTCGGCAAGCGGAAGTGACGGCACGTACGGATCGGCGTGCGCGATGATGATGTAGTCCTTCAGATCGTCGTAGGTGACTCTGTCGAGTGACGCGAGCGGGCTTTTCTCACTCATCACCAGAACATACCTGAATTCTGTGATAAGCTCGTACTCAAGCCCTTTTTCATCCATCATCGACTTATAGTATTTGTCGTAGCTCTCCGCGTATCTGATGATGCCGAGCTTGTAGTCCTCCTGAAGGATGTTGCGTATGGCACGCAGTGCATTCGTCTCTTTGTAGAAAATGTCTATGCGGCTGTCCCCACCTATCTGCTTTGTAAACTTCGCGAACGCATCTGCCACATAGCTCGCTCTCGGCACGGATATCGAGAATCGCTTTTTGGACACCGTCCCCTGGCTGAACAGCTCCTCTACGTCATCCACCTGACTGAGTATCGCCCTTGCGTAGCGGATGAATATCTCGCCGTCGGGAGTGAGCGTCATGCCCTTCGCGCTTCGGTCGAATATCGTCACGCCGAGGCTCGTCTCAAGCTCCTTTATCGCGCGGCTCAGGTTCGACTGACCGACATACAGCTTTTCAGCCGCCTTATTTATGGACTTCGTCTCCGCAATCTCCGCGGCGTATTTCATATGAAGCAAATTCATGCGAGTCTCCTCCAACAGCTTTCATTCAGCAGTTACTAGTAGTATACCATATTTATCGAGTAAAGTCTACCTTAATTGTTTTTCGAAAAATGAATAATACCTTTGCGCAGATAAGCAGCATTGCAGATGGCCTTAAAAATTTTTAAATTTATTATTAGTGTTTTGGTAAAAAATCAACACAATTATTCATCATAATTTTCCGAATTGCTTGTCAGTCGGTCATCGTTGACTCAAGAGGCTACGCTTCCTTCTACCTTGCATCAACTAAGAAATCTACCGAATACATTATCGAAATGAACGTACAGGGCGAAGTGGTCATGTTTACCCTGAGCAAAAGTAAGCTCAGGTTCGCGGGACACGACAGGAGACACAAATAAATAACAAGAAAAGTTAAAACAAAATCCGCTGAAGGAATTCTTCAGCGGATTTTGTTTTATATTAGTTCGATCCGTAATTATGCGGCGAGAAGCTTCCTGAGTCCGATGAGGTCGATAGCGTTCGTCTTGCCGTCGCCGTTCATGTCGGAAGTAAATCCTACAAGTGTTGCCTTGCCTGAGAAAGCGAGCTTCATCTGAATGAGGTCTAGAGCGTTTACCTTGACGTCGCCGTTTACATCACCGATAATCGGGGCGTCGGTAAGCAGGGTATACTGTGGAGGTACTTCTGTTGCGAACGTAATCGAATGCTCTGTTGCAAAGGTCTTGGCATATGATGTATCAAAACCGTAGATGGTAAGTGCAGTGCAGCCTGCAAATGCATTTTTATCAATCGCGGTTACGCTGTCGGGAATATGTATCTCTTTGAGTGCGCGGCAGTAGTTGAATGTATAGCCCCTGATTTCATCAACACCTGACGGAATCCTAATGTCCGTAAGCGCTACACAGTTTGCAAATGCACACGCGCCGATTTCGGTAACATTTACCGGGATATTAATGCCTATAAGCTTTCTGCATTTTGAGAATGCCGATACAGCGATAGTCGTAACGCTGTACGGTATGATATATGTATCAGATACTCCCGCGGGACACTTGATAAGTGTAGTTGCACCTTTGTTGAACAGCACACCGTCCACGGATGTGAAGTACGGATTATCAGCGGCAATATTTATCGCGGTAAGTGAACTGCATGCGTCAAATGCCCAGTCTTCGATATACTGAACGCTTGCGGGAATGTTGATCGAAGGAAGCGCGTAGCATCTTGAAAACGCATGCTCGCCGATGCTGACTACATTTCCGGGAATGTTGACCACTTCAAGCGATGTACAGTAGTAGAACGCGCCGTCCTCAATGCGTATGACCGTATCGGGAATGGCGATTTCAACGACCGTCATCGCATAACGGAACGCCCACTTGCCGATCTCCCCCACATCATATCCGCCGAGCGATGACGGGATCGTAACCTCCGTTTCATCCTTGCCGACGTATTTTGTGATCTTCGCGTAGCCGTTCTCAATGTCATACTCAAAGTTACCGGACTTTGCCGCCGAAGCGGGCAGCGCGATCATCGGCAGCGACGCAAGTATAAACGTCAGTACCAGAATCACGGACAGAATCTTTGAACTTGTTTTTGCCTTCATCTTATTTTCCTCCGAAATTATATAAAGATTGGATAAATCTACAGTTCGATTATACATTACGCCGAAGATAAAGTCAATAAGGCTTGTAATATTTATTAATTATTAACATTCATACTTCGGCTCAGTCACGCCGTCTGTTAAGAATGTAAAGAATCCTGAGAAGCTGCATTACCGCCGTTGCAAGTGCCGCGACATAGGTCATCGCCGCCGCGCTCAGCACCTTTTTCGCTCCCCGTACCTCATCCTCGTCAAGCATGCCGCCCTCAAGCTCGCTTATCGCACGTCGGCTTGCGTCAAACTCCGTCGGAAGCGTCACAAGCTGAAAGATGACACACAGTGAGAAGCCCGCCGCACCGAGATACGCAATCCACAGAAATGCCGATGACGTATACGAAAGGATCAGCCCTATCGGGATGAGCCAGATGGACAGACGCGAAGCGATGTTCGTCACAGGCACTATCGCCGTGCGTATCTTCACGGGAGCGTATCCCTCGGCATGCTGCACCGCGTGACCGACCTCATGTGCGGCGACGCCTATTGCCGCAACTGACGTACTCATGCAGACGCTCTCCGAAAGATACACCGTGTTCGTTCTCGGATCATAGTGATCGGTTAGCTTGCCTGACGTCTGGGCCACAGGTACGCGGTACAGCCCGTTTGCATCAAGTATCCGCCGTGCCGCGTCGGCTGCAGTCATGCCGCGCCTCGACATCACAGTCGAGTATTTTTTAAAAGTAGAGTTGACTTTTGCCGACGCGATGAGAGAAAAGATCAGCACCGGCACGATAAAAAGCAAATAAGTGTAATCGTAGTAAAACATACGCCCTTCTTTCCGCCGTCCTTCACGGCTCGGATAATTTACATCTTACGTCGCGGGGAAAAACTGCGTCAGTACCCTGTTCGCATTATTCTGATGCATCGCGAGATAGCGGTCAAGCGCTCCGGTATTCGCCGCGTTATTACGCGCCGCGAAGTATGTCGCGTTCGATATCGACAGATTTGCCGCACCAAGCGTGTACGCCATATCGTAGACAGCACTGTCATATATTATGCCCACCATCTCGACCGACGCGTTATCTCCGAGATAGTAGTTCATGCACTGCGCGGCAAAGGAATCACGCGCTCCGCCGTATGCCGCGGCGTTGAGTGCGGAGAGGATGTTCGCTATCTTCTCAAAGCTTGTGTTGGTCGTCAGTGACGTAAACATGAGCGCATCACCAGATGCAAGCGTACGGTACGCACCGTCGGCTGAACCCTTTGGAAGCGGCAGTACTCCCCATTTCACCGGCACGGTCGACAGCGTTTTCATCATGCCGAGCCGCTCGATGAGAAACATCGACTTTCCGGAGGTAAACGCCGTCAGCGCCTCAGCTGAGTTCGGATATCTGCCGCCATCGCTCCACAGCCGCTGCATCACGCCTGTCGCCGCCGCTGCCGACTCGCCGCTGTAAGCTATATGCGGTGTGACCTGCGCACCCGCCTCGATGAATGACTGTCCCGACGATATGAACGCAAGGTCGGGAAGCTGCTCGCTCAGGTTCTGTGTCGCGTAGGCGTATATGCCGTCAACTCCCGCTGCGGCGTCTGTATATTCAAAGAATTTGTCCCATGTCCACTCGCCGCGCCGAACAAGCTCATACGGCGATTCAAGACCCGCACTCTCCACGATATCTCGGTTGAACCACACCGCCGCAAGCGTATCCGCATCAAGGGACGATGCGCCGGCGACCGCGTATGTGTAGTTTTCGCCGGACGCGGCGGCAACTCCGGTCTGGCTGAAGTACGGCTTCGTGAAGTCGACACCGGGCAGGCTGTTCAGGTTCATCAGAAGGTCAGCCGCAAGGTATCCGCCGATATCGCCGTATGGCAGCATCAAAAGATCGGCGTAGTAGTCGCCCGACTTCATCGATGCCGAGACTTCATTATATATTGTGTCCTTATCGCGCAGGCTGCAATCTATTGATACATTGTACATCTCCTCCACTGCTTCGCGTCTCACCGTCGTTTCCTCAGATACGGACGGACGGCTGTCGGTGGGGATGAACAGATCATCGCTCGACGGTGTGACTATCATAAAAGTCGTCCCGCCGTAATCGGCATGCGGAAGTTTATTCAGAAACGAGGTGACAAGGTCGAGATAATCCGGCGCGACCGTCTCGAACGCGGCAGGCTCGGTCACATATGACGCATCGGTGACATCAGCCGTGCTCTCCGCGTCTTTATTCGGAAGCCTGTTTATCATGATAATACCGCAGGATGAAAGCATAAGCGAGGCTGTCAGTATCAGCGGCAGCACCAGTGTTCGAATGGCTTTTTTCATGGTTTCTCCTTACAGCAGTTCTGTTTTTCTTATTATAACATATATATTAATAAAGAAGTCGCGAAAAATCAATTACATTGTGTTAATTTCATTTATTTTCGTTTTTGTCGTGCATACACGGACGAATGCATTAAAACATGTGTCACGGAATAAAAAAACGGAAAAATTGCAATAATGATACAGTACACAAATGCGGGAAGGAGAAACTTATGTCGAAGAAAGGCCTATACCGACGCGTCATGCGGTATTCGGGTATACTTACCTCTGTCTGTGTCTGTGCGGCTATACTGCTTGCGGCAGTATGCACGGGTGAGGGCGGTGTGTCGCTTCTACTAAGCGGTACAACGGACAGGCTCAGTGATTTTTTTACTTATGAGTCGCTCCGCGAAGGGACAAGCATCGACGCTGCATCGGCGCGTACGGGCGTTCTTACCGCGGCGACCTTCGATGACAGCGGTACCTGGAGTGCGGTAACAGTCGGAGATGTGCCGTACTCAGGCGACGCGGTGATGCATGACGGAAAAATATACATTCAGGCATCGCACTTCGCCGAGGTCTGTACGGACGGCGGATTTACACATACCGACGACGGTTCGACAGTCACGCTCACGTCTGACACGCTTGAGCTTTACGCAACGGTCGGTGACAGATACCTATGTGCGAACGGCAGATACCTGTGGTGCGAGAGCGGCGTGATCTCTGACGGCGGCGCGGTATTCGTCCCGGTGCCTGGTCCAGTACACCTCCGGCACGCCGA
>CAZMRH010000027.1:6090-15828 GCA_964568705.1 uncultured Lachnospiraceae bacterium | reverse complement strand
GTATTAACAATATTTTGGCTGTTAATACCATTTACACAGTTTATTTTTCAGAACCAGCGATTATTAAAAATATAACCACCCTTTCGAGTGGTTATATAAATATCATGGTGTTTAGCCTTCTATGATACCATCCGATACGATGTAAAGGGCGTCCGGCTCATTCCAATTTACAAACTCTAAACTGTCCATGTCCGCCGCACCATCTAAGATGGTAAAATATGCTACGATAACAAGATTGTCGAAGTCGTAAAAAAGACGGTATACCTCATTGTCGGGATTGCCTGTGAATTGTTCATCGGTGTTGTCTTTACGCGGATGTGATTTAATTTGATTCCAAATAATCTGTGCTTGTCTGTCATCGATTCTGATTTCCATTGATGCTGATAAATTCATAATTTTTCCTTTCTGTCGCGGCGCGTATGCGCACTCTCTTTTTTTCTCCCTAATTATTTAATTTTTATTTTATTATATATTGTTTATTAATAAAAGTCAATCGCATAATAACATTTTTTCGTTGCAGTCCTCACAAATTATATTTACTTCTTTTGTTGCTCTTACAGAACAACCACAACAAGGACAACAATATTTTCGTGTACTTGATTTCTTTTTTTCAGTATCGCTTCCAAATTCATAATTGCGTCTTATATCAATTTTTTTCCATTTCTTTTCTATTATATACTTTTTTAAATCCGGCGTAGCCTGTGTAATGCTCCAACCTATTTTTTTATCAAATGAGATAGACAACAGCCTTTTTTCAGCTTCTAATTTAAAATTTTTGTTGTGATATGTTCCGCTTCTTGTTGTGTCTTTTATTCCATGTTCTTTGCAATATTGATGTGTCATTTCATGAATTAAAGTTCCTATTGTTTCGCAAATATCACGATTCAATGTTTCAGCTCCGATATTTATTTCATAAGCTGATTCTTTGCCTTTGTCCCATGCTTCCCAAGTTGTAAAATGACCGTATGCTTTTGGTGACGATTGTATCGTTATAATTGTGTTTTTTGAAAGTGCATTTTCAAAAAAATCATTATTCAGAATTGAATATGCACTTTCAAGAAAATACGTTGCTTTTGATATAGTCATGATATACCTCTTTCTATAATTAAAATATGAAATCTGTAAATACTTCTGTATTGCCTTTTAATAACCTACTTGAACAAATATCATTGAATTTTGTTATTACGTACTTTTTACTGCTTCTGTCGTAACCTTCTTTTTTGAAAACTTGATTTTCATGTGGAATATCAATTTTTTTTAGTGTAAGATAATCTCCGTTTTTTACTTCTTTAATAGTCATTTTTCTGTATCCTTTCTTGATATTGATTTTTGATGTTCTTAATTTCTTGTCTATATTATTTTTTATTATTGAAACAGAAATAATATCAATTAACGGTGAGAACCACAATATTACTATTACTATAATAATTATCTTCATAATTTAGCCTTTCTGCCGGAATTAGCCGTCCGGCTCGGCAATTATAAATTAAATTTATCTTTAAGAATCAACAATCTCCTTCCATTTTTGATAATCTTCATCAAGCCCGCTTTCCAGAATAACTAAATATAAAGAATTAAATCTTACAGAAACATTGCGGTCAAATTCTCCGAAACAATTATTGCTTTTCATCCATTGTTTCCATACACTCAAAGTTTCTTCAAACAACACAATTTTCAAATTTTTCATTTCAATTAACCTTTCTGCGTCGCGCGCCCGCTTAAATTTTTTTGCAAGTCCCGATTCTCTGCTGTTTTTCTTTATCCTTGAAGTCGGAAAACTTTGTTTCAGGATAACTAAATTTATTCAGTTTTCAAAGAATCGGTATTTGCGTTTTTCTTCAGAGCCTCTCGTCGTGCCTTAAAAAAACCCATAATGAAGGGGAATGTCAAGGATAAAGAAAAATTATTTTGCTACCATTAATGAAAACTGCAAAAAAATTTTTCGCCTTGACATTCCCCTTCATTATGGGTATAAGGCATAAACGACGTGAGGTCCGAAGAAGCAAATACCGATTGAAAACTGAATAAATGAAATACTGTCAAGTCACTTAAATCTAAATATGAAAAAATTGTAAATTGTCTAATTATCTATTGACATTCTCCAAGAATTGCGGCAGGTATGCGTACTTATGACACGCACCGGCCGCAATCATTTTGGCACTCAGGAGCCGTGTTTACAAATAATTAACACTTTATATGCGCTTTATTGTTGAACTCAAGGCGTTGAAATGGTAAATTTATAGCATGCTTAGCACTTGACATGAATGAGTGCTAACAAATCAGCCGAATCAAGGCTTAAGGTACAAAAGGAAGTGAGAAAGTTGAAATATGAGGACGGCGGACTCAGCGACCGCAAGAAGCTGATACTCAAGGCAATAGTCGAAGCTCATATTCAGCTTTGCGAGCCGGTCGGCAGCAAATACCTCACACAGAATCAGCAGATATCGTATTCCTCCGCGACAATACGCAATGAGATGGCGGAGCTTGAGGCACTCGGGTATCTCGAACAGCCTCACACCTCGGCGGGACGTATTCCGTCGGAAGCGGGCTACCGCTTTTACGTCGATTCGCTTGTTGAGCAGTACAGCATGACGGCGGCAGAGGTCGAACGTATAAAGAAGCTGCTGCGCCAGAAGCAGAGCGAGCTTGACGGAATCCTCGACTGTGCGATGCGGCTTGCCTCGTCGATGACGAACTATACCGCGCTTGCGCTCAAGCCTCAGAAAAGTACGGCATCAGTCAGACGCTTTGAGGTGATACCGGTCAACGAATATAACCTGCTGCTTGTCATGGTCAACAGCGACGGTACGGCGAACACGCAGAACATCCGCTCACAGGTGCCGGTCACCGAGAATGTTGCACATCAGCTTTCATTACTTCTAAATGAAAAGCTTTGCGGACTTCGCGTCGAGGAGATAACGCTTCCGCTTCTTATGCAGATGGAAGAGCGAATGGGCATATACGACTACCTCATTCAGGCGGCGGCCAAGGCGGTATCAAAGGGACTCGCGGCTACCGAATCGGGTGAGCTTCATCTCGACGGCGTCAACAGGCTTCTCTCATATCCCGAGTATTATGACTTCGACAGGTTACGTGACATGCTTGAATTGTTCGAGAAGAAGGATGAGCTGTTATCACTTATATCAAAGGATGCGCACGAAGCGGCAGCCGAGAATAAGAAAAACAGCGTGCGCGTGTACATCGGCAGCGAGAACGTCGTGCGGATAATGGACAACTCTACACTGATATTCAAGCCGATACAGAGCGGCGGCACGACTGTCGGTGCGATAGGAATAATAGGGCCCACACGAATGAATTACTCAAAGGTCATCTCGATGATAGATCACCTTACAGAAGGTGTAAGCGAGATAATCGCGGATGATACCGATTCGGATGACGCACCGCCGGGCACTTTCCCTGACGGCGGTACCGCAACATGAAAAACGGGAGGATGAAAATGGACAGCGAAAAGGAAAATATAAACGAGCAGACCGAAACCGATACGGAGGTTAAGGATACAGATACTGCCGATACCGCGGATGTACCGGAAACGGTCGAGAATGATACGGAAAAGTCGGAAAAACCCGATAAGGCAGAGAAAAAGAAGGGTGCGGTTAAGGAAGATAAAAAGCTGCGCGCAGAACTTGCGGCACAGAATGAAAAAGTAAAGGAGCTTGAAGAAAGCCTCGCGGACATGACCGACAAGTACATGCGGGTGTGTGCGGAATACGACAATTTCAGAAAGCGGTCGAAGAACGAGCGCGACGCGGTGTACGGTGACGCAGTCAGCGATACATTGAAGCAGCTATTGCCGATTATCGACAATCTCCAGCTTGCGGCGACGTACAGCGAGGGCGATAAGCTTGCCGAGGGCGTACAGATGATACTTCGCACGGTTCCAGACGTACTCGACAAGCTCGGCATCACCTCCTTCGGTGAGATGGGCGAGACGTTTGACCCGACACTGCACAATGCGGTGATGCATGAGGAGGACGAATCGCTCGGCGAGAACGAGATATGCGAGGTGCTCCAGCGCGGATATCGTCATGGTGACAAAATAATCAGATATGCGATGGTAAAGGTTGCTAACTGATATTTTATCTTCATATAAATAAAAAAAGCTCAAACAACAAAAATTAAATCTACAAATACTTTTCGGAGGCATATTATGGGAAAAATTATAGGAATAGATCTTGGAACTACAAACTCCTGCGTAGCAGTTTTTGAGGGCGGCGAGCCTACTGTTATACCGAATCCGGAAGGTGCGAGAACCACACCTTCAGTCGTGGCATTTTCAAAGACGGGCGAGAGAATGGTCGGTCAGGTCGCAAAGCGTCAGGGCATAACGAATCCCGACAGAACGGTCATGAGCATCAAGCGTGAGATGGGTACGAGCCACACAGTTGAGATCGACGGCAAGAAATACACACCTCAGGAAATCTCCGCAATGATTCTTCAGAAGCTGAAGGCTGACGCGGAAGCATACCTAGGCGGTACTGTATCGCAGGCTGTGATCACGGTTCCGGCGTACTTCTCGGACGCTCAGCGCCAGGCGACAAAGGACGCGGGCAAGATCGCGGGACTTGAAGTCATGCGTATCATCAACGAGCCGACGGCGGCGGCACTTGCATACGGCATGGATAAGGAAAACGAGCAGAAGATAATGATCTACGACCTCGGCGGCGGCACGTTCGACGTTTCGCTTCTTGAGATTTCAGACGGCGTGTTCGAGGTTCTCGCGACTGCCGGAAACAATCGTCTGGGCGGCGACGACTTTGACCAGCGCATCATCGACTGGATCGCCGAGACATTCATGAAGGAAAACGGCGGTATCGACCTGCGTAAGGATAAGATGGCGCTCCAGAGACTTAAGGAAGCGGCTGAAAAGGCTAAGATCGAGCTGTCCGGCGTCGCTTCGTCCAACATCAATCTGCCGTTCATCACGGCTGATGCTACAGGCCCGAAGCATTTCGACGCAACGCTTACCAGAGCAAAGTTCAACGAGCTGACCGCAGACCTCGTCGAGAAGACGATGGGCCCGACAAAGCAGGTACTTAAGGACGCGGGACTTACCGCGAATGACATCAACAAGGTACTTCTCGTCGGTGGCTCGACAAGAATCCCCGCAGTACAAGATGCGATTAAGAGCTTCATCGGCAAAGAGCCGTTCAAGGGAATCAACCCCGATGAGTGCGTGGCGGTCGGTGCGGCAATTCAGGGCGGCGTACTCGGCGGCGATGTAAAGGATCTGCTTCTTCTCGACGTAACGCCTCTGTCACTCGGTATCGAGACACTCGGCGGCGTATTCAACAGAATCATCGACAGGAACACCACGATCCCCGTTAAAAAGAGTCAGGTATACTCGACTGCCGCTGACGGTCAGACCTCCGTTGAGATCCATGTGCTCCAGGGTGAGCGTGACATGGCGGCGGGCAACACGACACTCGGACGCTTCAGCCTTGACGGTATCGCACCCGCACCGCGCGGTGTACCGCAGATCGAGGTCACGTTCGATATCGACGCGAACGGCATCGTAAACGTAACGGCGCAGGATAAGGGCACGGGCAAGGAACAGCACATCACCATCACCTCGTCCACGAACATGTCCAAGGAGGACATCGACCGCGCGGTACACGATGCGGAGAAGTTCGCGGAGGATGATAAGAAGCAGAAGGAAGCGGTCGAAGTTAAGAACCGCGCCGAGAGCATGATATTCCAGAGTGAGAAGACGCTCTCCGATATCGGCGACAAGCTCCCCGATTCAGATAAGGCTGACGTTAACGCGGCACTCGAGAAGCTCAAGACTACGGTAAACAGCGGTGACACCGAAGCGATCAAAGCTGATACGGAAGCACTTGAAAAGGCGTTCTACACGCTCTCCGAGAAGCTGTATAAGCAGTCGGGCGCGGGTGACGCGAACGGCGCAGGCGGCGCGGGATTTGACGCGGGCGCAGCAGGCGGCGCACAGAATAACGGCGGTGACGGCACATTCTACAACGCCGACTACGAGGATAAATCAGATAAGTAAATCAAAGCTTCAAAGGGCGGATAATGACCGCCCTTTTGAAGCGTAACGGGTGAAGTGAACTGGCGGCACTCATCCGGAAAGGAATCAACCATGGCGGACAATAAACGTGATTATTATGAGGTGCTGGGACTTAAGAAGGGCGCGGATGATGCCGAGATAAAGAAGGCTTACCGTGCGCTTGCCAAGAAGTACCACCCCGATATGAACCCGGGCGACAAGGAAGCGGAAGCTAAGTTCAAGGAAGTGAACGAGGCTTACGCGGTGCTGTCGGATGCGGATAAAAAGGAAAAGTATGACCAGTTCGGCCATGCGGCGTTCGACCAGTCGGCGGGATTCGGCGGCGGCGGCGGTGCGGGATTCGGCGACTTCGGCTTTGATATTTCCGATATTTTCTCAAGCTTTTTCGGCGGCGGAGGCGGCAGCAGACACAACGGTCCGATACAGGGTGATGACGTCGAGATTCAGGTGGTGCTGACCTTTGAGGAGGCCGTGTTCGGCGTCAAGAAGGAAGTATCGTTCCAGCGCACTCAGAAGTGCGGCGAATGCGGCGGTACGGGCGCGGCGAAGGGAACGACGGCAAAGACCTGCACGGAATGCGGCGGCCGCGGTCAGGTGAGAGTCCAGCAGAGAACACCGCTCGGAATGATGCAGACGACGCGTACATGTCAGACCTGCCACGGAAAGGGTAAGATAATCGAGACTCCGTGTAAGAGCTGCCACGGAAGCGGCTATGTCAGGGCATCAAAGAAGCTCGACGTGTCAATACCGGCCGGTATCGACAACAGACAGCGCGTAGTACTGCGCGGTGAAGGTGGTGACGGTCAGAACGGCGGTCCCGCCGGTGACCTTGTCATAACGGTGGTAGTCCGTCCGCATGCGATATTCGAGCGTCGCGGCAGCGACATCTACTGTGAGGTTCCCATTACCTTTGCGGATGCGACGCTCGGTGCCGAGATCGACATACCGACGCTTGAGGGCGTTGAGAAATATACCGTTCCCGAAGGAACGCAGCCCGGTACACGCTTCACGCTGCGCCAGAGAGGTATCAAAAACGTCAATTCGCAGAATCGCGGAAGCCTGTACGTAACGGTGAACATAGAAGTGCCGAAGAACCTCAAGAACGATCAAAAAAAGCTGCTCCGCGACTTCGCCGACAGTTGCGGCGAAACGAATTACGCGAAGCGGCAGAGCTTTCTTAAGAAGCTTTTTAAATGATCACGGCGGTAATTAAGGCAAACGTATAAGAATATTATGCAGATGAATAAAACGAGAGGATTACCTTTGGTAAGACGCTGATAAATGGATAACAACGGCTGGATACAGATTAAGGCAACTGCAAAACGTGAGTGGCTTGAGGATATAACGGCGGTGATGAACATGATCGCCACGTCGCTTATGACCGAGGATTATTCCGATATTGAACAGGATCTCGACGGCGTGTACGGCGATCTCATCGATGAGGAGCTGCTCGCACGTGACCGGACGACGGTGAGCGTGTCGGCATTCATCCCGGTTATGAAGAATCCGGCAGAGTCTGAACTGTTCGTAAAGCAGCGCTTTGATGCACTCGGCATACCTGCGACGGTGACTCACTTAGGAGTATCCGAGGAGGACTGGGCGGATTCATGGAAGCAGTATTACAAGCCGATAAAGACGGGCGACCGACTTGTGATCGTGCCGGTCTGGGAGAAGTACGACAAAGCGGACGGTGAAGTGACCGTGCTGATGGACCCCGGTATGGCGTTTGGTACAGGTACGCATGAGACGACCAGACTGTGTGCGGCACTGCTTGAAAAACACCTGAAGCCCGGCGACAGGATGCTCGACGTGGGCTGCGGAAGCGGCATACTCGCGATATGCGCGGCAAAGCTCGGCGCGTCGGAGTGCTTCGCGTGCGACATTGATCCTGTGGCTGTGAGAATCGCAGGCGAGAACGCAGCGCTCAACAGTACACCCAACGTTGAGATGGGTGTGTCCGATCTGCTGAAACAGGTGAAGCGCGCGGACGGCGGCTACGAGATCTGCACGGCGAACATCGTCGCGGACATAATCATCAGACTTGCACCCGATATCGGTGAATTTATGGCGAAGGACAGCAAACTGATTGTCTCCGGAATTATTGAGGAGCGAGCAGATGAGGTACTTGATGCACTTGCCGAAAACGGTTTTACACTTGTCGAAAAGATATTTGAAAACGGATGGTGCGCCGCAGTTGTTACACCTGCACAGGCAGACTGAGGTATAACGGCGCGCGGGTAATTATATGGAATCGCGGTTTTCCGAGAAGTGCTTTATTAAAAGCCTTTCTCGGAAAACCGCGTACCATATTCTTGACTTAGGAGAAGATGAGATGATAATTCACGGACTGCAAAAGCTGACGCTGCTTGATTATCCGGGAAAGACAGCCGCGACGGTGTTCACCGGCGGTTGCAATTTCAGATGCCCGTTTTGTCACAATGCGGCACTCGTTCTTGATTCGGCAAATGCAGAAGTTATACCGGAGGAAGAATTCTTTTCCTTTATTAATAAGCGGAAAGGGCTTCTTGACGGCGTATGCGTCACGGGAGGTGAGCCGCTGCTGAATGCCGACATCGAGCAGTTTCTCGGAAAGATACATGCGCAGGGCTTTCTCGTGAAGCTCGATACAAACGGCTCATTCCCCGATAAGCTACGTCGTATCATCGACGCCGGACTGTGTGATTATGTCGCAATGGACATAAAAACGGCAATTGACGAATATGACACCGCTGCCGGAGTACACGTTGACACAAATGCGATTGACGAGAGTATAGACCTTCTGATGAAGGGAAACGTCGATTACGAATTCCGCACTACAGTTGTAAAAGGAATCCACACCGCCGAGTCATTTGCCAAAATCGGAGTGAGGCTCCGCGGCGCAAAACGGTATTTTATGCAGAAATTTGTGGATTCGGGAAACCTGATAACTCCAGACTTCGCCGCCTTTTCCGACGCGGAAATGCTGAATATTCTTGCGGCGGTGCGTGAATATATACCGTCTGCCGATGTTAGGGGCTTGTAGAAAAAACACTACATATTGTGTCTAAAATGAACAAAAATAACTATATGTTGTGTTTGCCCTTGACAAAGAACAAATACTTTGATATAATGATTGCGCCTTGAACAATAAAGCTGTCGGAGGGGACGGCTGTCAGAAATCAATCATAGAATCAATCATAGTAAGGAGAAAACCATGTATCAGGTATTAAAAAGAGACGGTAAGGTCAACGACTTTGATCTCTCGAAAATCAGTAATGCGATACGGCTCGCATTTGAAGCACAGGAGAAGGATTATCACCCGGAGGTCATTGACTTCCTCGCCCTCAAGGTAACCGCGGAATTCCAACCAAAGCTTCATGACGGACTGATCTCTGTCGAGGATATACAGGACAGCGTCGAGCAGGTACTTGTTAAAGCGGGCTACGCGGATGTGGCTAAGGCATATATACTCTACCGTCGTCAGCATGAAAAGCTGCGCAACGTAAACACGACGATACTCGACTATAAGGAAATTGTCGACAACTACGTCAAGATAAACGACTGGCGCGTGAAGGAAAACTCGACCGTCACATATTCCGTCGGCGGTCTTATTCTGTCAAACTCAGGTGCGATCACCGCCAACTACTGGCTCTCGGAGGTCTATGACGACGAGATCGCGAACGCACACCGCAACGCCGACATACATCTGCACG
>CAZMRH010000027.1:5555-6080 GCA_964568705.1 uncultured Lachnospiraceae bacterium | reverse complement strand
ACAGGCAAGATCACGTCGTCACCGGCGAAGCACCTCGCATCCCTCTGTAACCAGATGGTCAACTTCCTGGGCATCATGCAGAACGAATGGGCGGGAGCGCAGGCGTTCTCATCCTTTGATACATACCTTGCGCCGTTCGTCAAGGCTGACAATCTGCCTTTTGGACAGGTAAAAAAGTGCATTGAATCCTTCATCTACGGCGTAAACACACCGTCAAGATGGGGCACACAGGCGCCGTTCTCGAACATCACGCTCGACTGGACAGTGCCGTCCGACCTTGCCGAGCAGAACTGCATCATCGGCGGCAAGGAAGTCGACTTCAAGTACAAGGACTGCAAGGCTGAGATGGACATGGTCAACCGCGCGTTCATCGAGATAATGATAAAGGGCGACGCCAACGGACGCGGCTTCCAGTATCCGATCCCGACGTATTCTATAACGAAGGATTTCGACTGGTCGGAGACAGAGAACAACAAGCTCCTCTTTGAAATGACGTCAAAATACGGCACGCCCTATTTTTCAAAC
>CAZMRH010000027.1:0-5545 GCA_964568705.1 uncultured Lachnospiraceae bacterium | reverse complement strand
GTGACGATAAACATGCCGAGAATCGCATATCTGTCCGATACGGAGGAGGAATTCTACCACCGTCTTGACAGAATGATGGACATATCGGCGCGCTCGCTTAAGATAAAGAGAAACATCATCACCCGTCTCATGGACGAGGGACTTTATCCTTATACAAAACGCTACCTCGGCACATTCAACAATCATTTCTCGACCATCGGGCTTATCGGCATGAACGAAGCGTGCCTGAACGCCTCATGGATAAAGGAAGATCTGACGCATGAGGAAGCGCAGGAGTTCACCAAGGACGTACTCAACCACATGAGGGAGAGACTGTCCGACTATCAGGAGAAGTACGGCGACCTCTACAACCTTGAGGCGACACCCGCCGAATCGACGGCATACCGCCTCGCAAAGCACGATAAAAAGAGATTCCCCGATATAATCACGGCAAACGAGAACGGTACGCCGTACTACACTAATTCGTCGCATCTGCCCGTCGGCTACACAGACGACGTGTTCTCGGCTCTCGATATTCAGGATGAGCTTCAGACGCTCTACACCTCGGGAACGGTGTTCCACGCGTTCCTCGGTGAGAAGCTGCCCGACTGGAAGGCGGCGGCGACGCTTGTCAAGAAGATTGCCGACAATTATAAGCTGCCGTACTACACACTCTCGCCGACATATTCCGTCTGCAAGAATCACGGCTACCTCGCGGGTGAGCAGTTCACCTGCCCGCTCTGCGGTGAGGCGACCGAAGTGTACAGCCGCATTACCGGCTACTACCGTCCGGTAAAGAACTGGAACGACGGCAAGAGTCAGGAATACAAAGATAGAAAAACTTATAACGTCGCACCCGGCACACCGAGAGCTACAATCACCGCGAACGCACCGGTGAACGATACCGACAAAACCCCTGTATCGGTAACTTCCGCACCCGCCGCGGACGTTCATGAGGCTGAGGAAATACTGTTGTTCGCGACAAAGACCTGCCCGAAGTGCAAGGTATCGGTGTCGATGCTTGAGAGGGCGGGAGTAAAGTTCGAGAAGCTGTACGTCGAGGATAACGAGGAGCTTGCAAAGGCGTTGGAGCTCAAGCAAGCGCCCACAGTAGTCGTCAAGCGCGGCAGCGATATTGAGAAATACGCTGACGTCGCGGGAGTCAAGCAGTTTATCGACGCACTCGGCGTAGCTGCAAACTAAAGTAAGTTATATTTTAATTTATAAAGTGAGGTATTACGGAATGAAATTCGGAACACTGTACGCTTACTGGACATCGGAATGGCAGGGCGACTTCTGTGCGCTTGCGAGAAAGGTCGCTGCGGCTGGACTTGACGTTATTGAGGTAGGTGCGGGACAGCTCGTTGATATGAGCGATGCTGAGCTTGCGGAGCTCAAGTCGGTATGCAAGGAGCTGAACCTTGAGATATCGGCGAACCTCGGACCTCCGAAAGATAAGGACGTCTCATCGGCAGATCCCACAGTACGCGAACGCGGTATCAAATTCCTCTGCGACATCATGGATCAGATGGACAAAATCGACTGCCGTGTGCTTATCGGTGCGTACTTCAACTGCTGGCCGTGCGAATTTAAGGATCTCGACAAGCCGGCGATATGGAAAAGATCGGTTGAAAGCCTGAAGCGCGTCGCGGCGTATGCTGATAAGCTGAACATTGATCTTTGCCTTGAGGTGCTCAACCGCTTTGAGACAAACCTCATCAATACATGTGACGAGGGAATAAAGTTCTGCCGCGATATCGGAAGCCCGCGTGCAAAGCTGCTGCTCGACACCTTTCACATGAACATTGAGGAGGACGACATAATCGAAGCTTTCCGCAAGGCGGGCAAGGCTAACCTTCTCGGACATGTTCACGTCGGTGAGTGTAACCGCAAGCTGCCCGGAATGGGACGCATGGACTGGGTCGGCATCGGCAAGGTACTGAATGAAATCGGCTACGACAGATTTGTCGTTATGGAGCCGTTCATGAAGGCAGGCGGCAAGGTCGGAAGCGATATCAAGGTATGGCGTGACCTGTCGGACGGTGCGGATGAGGCGAAGATGGACGAGATGATTAAGACGTCAGCCGCATTCCTGAAAAAGACATTTGCAAAAGCGTAAAATATGTACTGTAGGGCAGCATTTTTGCTGCCCTATAGCTGCTTATTCAGATACACAGGCTTTCCCTGACTTAGTAATAATGTGAAAGGATACACGTAAATGGCAGAAATAATAACTATGGGCGAGATTATCGTCGAGATCATGCGTGCAAACATCGACGAGCCGCTTGACCGCGCCTGTACGTTCAAGGGGCCGTATCCGAGCGGTGCGCCCGCGATATTCATTGACACTGCGGCGCGCCTCGGCCATTCGGCAAAGATAATCGGCGGTGTCGGCGACGATGATTTCGGCAAATGCCTGCTTGACAGACTTCGCGGAGACGGCGTTAACTGTGACGATGTCATCGTGAATGACAGGATATCGACCGGCTGTGCGTTCGTGATGTACTACGGAAACGGCGACCGGAAGTTTATTTTCCACATCGGCAACACACCCGCGGTGATGGGTGAGATTCCGGCGAAGGAAAAGCTCGCGGGAGCGAAGGATTTCCACATCATGGGCTGCTCGATGATGGCGGACATGGCGTTCGGCAGACGGATAGTCGAGACGATGAAGATAGCGGCGGAGAGCGGCGCGATGGTGTCGTTCGATCCGAACATACGCAAGGAACTCATGAAGGATCCGGAAGCTGTCGACCTTGTGAACGAAGTAATGAAGCGAGTGAACATCTTCCTGCCGGGAGTGGGCGAGCTGTTGTCGATCACAGGCACGGATACGGTCGAGGCGGCAGTCGCGAAGGCATTCGAGAACGACAATCTGAAGATAATCGCACTCAAACGCGGCAGTCACGGATGCACGATCTACACACGTGACGAGACAGTCTCCGAGGGCATATACGACGGGCCGGTGCTTGATACGACGGGTGCGGGCGACAGCTTCGACGCGGCGTTCATATGCGGCATTATCGAGGGCAGAACGATCCTCGAAGCGGCACAGATGGCGACTGCGGCAGGTGGACTGAATACTGCGGCGTTCGGCCCTATGGAAGGTAAAATTTCACGCGACAACGTGTTTAAACTCATCGCGGAAAACGTCAGATAAGGAGAAAGAATGTATACGACAAGTAAAGAAGTGATTCTTGCGGCGAGAGAAGGGCATTACGCGATCCCCGCCTTCAACGCCGAGAATCTTGAAATGGTGCAGGCGATAATCGAAGCGGCGGAGGAGATGAAGTCCCCCGTACTTATCCAGACGACGCCGAGCACGGTAAAGTATCTGACACTTGAGATGGCGTACGCGATGGTATCGACTGGAGCTGCGGGTGCGTCAGTCCCGGTCGCACTTCATCTTGACCACTGCGAGAAGTACGACGACGTGATCCGTGCGATGGATGTCGGCTATTCGTCAGTGATGATCGACGCGTCAAAGCTCCCGTTTGAGGAGAATATCGCGGTGACAAAGCGCGTGGTCGAAGCGGCGCGCGCACGTGGCATCACCGTTGAATCGGAGCTCGGTACGGTCGGCGGTAAAGAGGACGGTCACAGCGCGGGCGTGCAGTACACCGATCCCGATGAAGCGCTCGACTTTGCGACACGCACGGGAATCGACCTGTTTGCAGTGGCTATCGGCACGGCACACGGTTTTTATAAGGGTGAGCCGAAGCTGAACTTTGATCTGCTTGCGAAGATACGCGAGATGGTGGACGTACCGCTTGTGCTTCACGGTGGCAGCGGCATACCGGATGATATGATAAGGCACACGATCGAGCTTGGCATAAGTAAGGTCAACTTTGCGACCGAACTTCGCGCGGCGGCGACAAAAGCGGTTCGCGCATCCCTCTGCGACGATAAGATAATCGATCCGAAGAAATTTATGGGTCCCGCACGTGACGCAGTCCGCGCACTCTGCATCGACAAGATAAAGCTCTGCGGAAGTAACGGCAAGGCGTGAGGGGAACGAGGTACGCGGCCTTTTTGAAAAAAGGCCTGGCGAAAAACTTTCAAAAGGGGTATATTGAGACAAGGTACGGCGAAAATCGTCAGGATTAAATCGAACGCTAACCTA
This sequence comes from uncultured Lachnospiraceae bacterium, assembly GCA_964568705.1. Taxonomy (GTDB): domain Bacteria; phylum Bacillota; class Clostridia; order Oscillospirales; family CAG-272; genus CAZMRH01. The sequence continues at coordinate 1,443 of CAZMRH010000027.1, read as the reverse complement.
CAGCTTTTCCCCAGCTTTTCACTGAAAAGCTGGCGGATTTTTAAGGCAGTGCCTTAAATCGCTATCCGAAGATAGCGAAATCCCTTTACTAAAATTATAAAAAAAATTATAAATACCGAAAGGACACACAATCATGAAAAGAAAATACGGTGTATTTCTCGACCACGTAGGCACGTTCAACGACAGATATTGCGGAGCATACAGCAGCAGACCGTTCACCATCGCTGAAAAATTCGAGCGCGTCAAGTCCATCCCGCTCATTTCGTCGCTCAATATCAGCATGGGACCGGATTATGTCGCATCGAAACCCGAGGTCAAGGAGCTTGTCAAGAAGTACGGTTTCAGCATCGGCGGCGTTATGGTCGATTCGACATCGAATAACCTATATAAGCAAGGGACATATTCAAACCTCGACTTTGACGTTCGTAAGCAGATAGTCCGTGAATCAATGGATGCGATGGACTTTGCTGAAGAGATCGGCTGTGACCTGTTCGAGATATGGCCCGGTCAGGACGGCTACGATTACCTCTTTGAGGCCGACTACATCAAGGAGCGCACGCTGTTCGCCGAATGCCTGAAGGAGCTTGCCGCATATAAGCCGAACATGAAGATCGGACTTGAGTATAAGCCCCGCGAGCCGCGTAACTACTGCTATGTCAATACGATGGCGGGCACGATGCTGATGGCTCAGAGCACCGGATGCGACAATGTCGGTATCGTCATGGACTACGGTCACTCGTTCTACCTCGGCGAGAATCCGGCTGAGGCACTTGCGATGTGCAAGATGTACGGTGGTAAGCTGTTTGACGTACACATGAACGATAACTACGGCGGATGGGACGACGATATGATACCCGGCACGGTCAACACGCTGACCTATCTCGAATTCATCTACTGGCTGCGCAAGACCGGATATACGGGCGTTATCACGTTCGACCAGTTCCCGTACCGTGAGGAAGCGCGTGACGCGGTGGCAGAAAGCGCCGAGTGGTTTGATTACCTCGAAGGACTTGTCGATAAAGCCGATCCTCAGGAGATCGAATCAACTCTCGCCAAGAAGGACGGAGTTGCGGCAAGCCGTCTCATGAGAAAGCTGATCCGCGGATAAGGGATACGGGGGTTACGCAGGTTTTATGTAGCGGACAGGTGTCCGTCATGGAAAACGCGAAACTTTGATTCGCATGGGAACGATGCGAGGGTAACTATCCCTCGCGCTCCCGGCAAGGGTAAAATCGATATATGGTACGGTGTGGATCGTCAGATTTAAGCCGAACTTCGCCCGCGCACGCTTTTCAGTGAAAAGCGTGCGGGTGTCGAGCAATCTTTCTTTTATACCGCAGTATACGAAATCAATTAACATAAAAACGTGTGATCGAAAGATCACACGTTTCAGACTGAAGACAAAGCGGTTTCAGGATTAACATTCTGAAACCGCTTTGTTGT
>CAZMRH010000026.1:0-16217 GCA_964568705.1 uncultured Lachnospiraceae bacterium | reverse complement strand
CTCAAGGCGCACGGTACGGCTGTGGGACTGCCGTCCGACGATGACATGGGCAACTCCGAGGTCGGTCACAACGCACTCGGAAGCGGTCAGGTATTCGCGCAGGGTGCGAAGCTCGTAAGCCAGTCAATCGAGACGGGCAAGCTGTTCGAGAGCGACACATGGAAAAAGTGCGTATCGAACGTAAAGGATAACGGCTCGACGCTCCATTTCCTCGGACTTTTCTCCGACGGCAACGTCCACTCGCATATCGATCACCTAAAAGCGATGCTGACCCATGCAAAGGCTGAGGGAGTAAACAAAGTGCGCGTTCACATCCTTCTTGACGGACGTGACGTGGGCGAAACGTCCGCACTCGACTATGTCAGGCCTTTTGAAGCGTTCCTCGATTCACTCAGGGACGCGTCGTTTGACGTGATGATAGCGTCCGGCGGCGGCAGAATGGTCATCACCATGGACAGATACGAAGCGAACTGGAGCATGGTCGAGAAGGGATGGCACACTCACGTACTCGGCGACGGACGCATGTTTGATTCGGCGGAGACGGCGATCACCGCTTACCGCGACGAAAACAAAGTTATAGATCAGGATCTCCCCCCGTTCGTAATCGCAAAGGACGGTAAGCCTGCGGGGACAATTGAGGACGGCGACAGCGTCATCTTCTACAACTTCCGCGGCGACCGCTCAATCGAGATATCAAAGGCGTTCGAGGGCGGTGCAGATTTCGAAAAATTTGACAGAATCCGCGTACCGAAAGTGGTATACGCGGGAATGCTCGAATACGACGGCGATCTGCACATTCCGTCGCGCTATCTTGTAAATCCGCCCGAGATTACGAACACGATGGGCGAATACCTCACAGGCACAGGCGTGATGCAGTACGCGATATCCGAGACGCAGAAATACGGTCACGTGACATACTTCTGGAACGGCAACCGCAGCGGTAAGTTCTCCGACGAGCTTGAGACATATGTCGAGATTCCGTCGGACGTTGTGCCGTTTGAGCAGCGCCCGTGGATGAAGTGCGCAGAGATTGCCGACACGCTTATGGACGCGCTCAGAAGCGGCAAGTATAAGTGTCTCAGAGTCAACTTCCCGAACGGCGACATGGTCGGTCACACGGGAAATTTAGAGGCGACGATTTGCAGCATGGAAGCGCTCGATTTACAGCTTCGCCGCATTCTTGACGTGATAGATGAGCTGCGCGGCGTGGCGTTTATCACGGCGGATCACGGAAACGCGGACGAAATGTATGAGACGGACAAGAAAACAGGCGAAGTGAAGTATGCGAAGAACAACGTGCCGAAGGCTAAAACAAGTCACACGCTCAATCCCGTACCATTCATCATATACGATAATTTCTATTCCGACAAATATACGGTAAACGAAGTCGCTGACGCGGGTCTGTCAAACGTCGCGGCGACCGTTGTGACGATGATGGATTACGAAGCACCGTCGATGTGGGACGAAACTTTGCTGAAGTAAGAGAACATAATAAAAAAAGCGTACCCCGCGATTAACGCAGGATTCGCTTTTTCGTCAGGCTCTGCCCGACACCTGCGCGCTTTTTTGAAAAAGCGCGGGAAAAACATAAGGGTGACGGACGGTACGTTCGGTCTGATTCTGACGCTTTTACCCGAACTTTGTCAGTGCTACCCCTTTTTGAAAGTTTTTTGCCAGGCCTTTTTTCAAAAAGGCCGCGTACCCCTTTTCTTGGAGTTAATATGAGCTTTTATTCAGTCATATGGATAATATTTCACGTGCCGCTCAGGCTGATATACCGCATCAAGATAAGCGGTGTAAAGAACATCCCGGACGGCGGCGTGATACTTGCGGCGAATCACACCAGCATGTCCGACGTGCTGGTAATTTCCGCGTCCTTCTCACGCAGGCTTCGCTACATGGCGAAGAAGGAATTGTTTAAAAATCCTGTTTTGGGGAAGTTTATTTCGGCGCTCGGCGCGTATCCCGTCAATCGCGGGGGCACTGATATCAAGTCGATCAAGGAGACGCTTGCGCTGCTCCAGTCGGGCGAGATAATCGGCATATTCCCGCAGGGCACACGAAATCCGGGACTTGATCCGCGCACGACCAAGGTACACGGCGGGATCGGTTTGTTCGCGAAGCATACGGGTGCGGACGTTCTGCCGGTATTTATAAAGACTGCCGGCAACAAAACGCGCGCGTTTCACCGAACTGAAGTCATCTTCGGCAAGGTGATCCCGAATGCGGAGCTTGGCTTTGCCGACGGCGGGCGTGATGAATACATGCGCGCGGCGACGCTGATATTTGAGCGCGTATGCTTACTCGGAGACGGAGATTCACATGAAAATTAACATAGCGTCACACGCGGGATTCTGCTTCGGCGTAAAGCGAGCCACAGAGACTGTCGAGCGCGAGCTTGCATCGGCTGACGGTGCGGCGATATACACGCTCGGAAAGATCATACATAACGACGGCTACAACGCGTATCTGCGCAGCCGCGGCGTTATCGAGATGACGGAAGCCGACATCGGTCGCGTGTGTGATGAGGCAAAAAAGGGACGCGCGGTCACGGTGATAATCCGTGCGCACGGTGAGGTACGTGAGAGACTTGACAGGCTTCGCGAATGTGCCGCGTCGTCACCCTCAATGAAGCTGCTCGACTGCACGTGTCCCTATGTTAACAAGGTCAGACGCATCGCCGCGGAGAATTCGGGCGAGGGCAAGGTTTTCATACTTATCGGTGCGAAGGATCATCCTGAAGTACAGGGGATAATGAGCTGTGCCGACGGTGAAAAGTACGTTTTTTCGGGTGCGGATGAGCTTGAATCATGGCTTCGTGACGGCGGTATCGTCAAATTGCACAAAAAAACGGTCGCAATTGCCGCTCAAACGACCCAAAAACTATCGGAATGGAAAAAATGTTTGAATATTTCCGAAAGGGTATGTACAAATGCGCTGATTTTTGATACAATATGCAGTGTGACTGAAGAACGGCAGACAGAGGCGGAGAGCCTCGCTAAGGGTTCAGACCTGATGCTAGTCATCGGCAGCAGGAACAGTTCAAATACAGTGAAGCTCTACGAAATATGCAAGGCATCATGCCCCGAAACATATCTCGTCGAAAACGCGGCGGAGCTTCGCATCCCGGCACATCCGCGCGCCGGAATTCTTTCGATTACTGCCGGTGCATCGACGCCGTTCAGTATAATACAGGAGGTAGAAAAAACCATGAATGAGCAAACACAAACCTTTGAGGAAATGCTCGAAAGTTCCATGAAAACTTTAAATCCAGGAGATATTGTCGTCGGTGTGATAACATCGATTTCGCAGAATGAGATACATTTGGATCTCGGCGCTAAAACGACCGGTGTGATTGTACACGACAAGCTCACCGACGATCCGGCTGCAAAGCTTGACGAGCTGTTTAAAGTTGGCGACGAGGTTAAGGCAAAGGTCATCAAGGTCAGTGACATTGACGGCATCGCGATGCTCGACAAGACGCGCGTTGATTCGTCAAAGTACTGGGACATCATCGTCGAGGCTGAAAAGTCCGGCGAGACACTGGAGGGCAAGATTGTTGAGGCTGTCAAGGGCGGCATCATCATTTCCCTCAATTCCGTAAGAGTATTCATCCCCGCGTCCCTCACGGGACTTCCGAAGGGCAGTGACGACGACGCGCTTCACGCACTTGTCGGCACAACTCAGAAGGTAAAGATCATCGAGATCAAGGAAGAGAGACACCGTGCGCTCGCTTCCATCCGCGCCGTCCAGAGAGCGGAGCGTCTTGTTAAGGAAGAAGCATTCTGGAATCAGGTCGAAATAGGTCAGATTTATGAAGGCCCCATCAAGAGCATGACGAACTTCGGCGTGTTCATCGATCTCGGCGGAGTTGACGGTCTGGTACATATATCAGAGCTGTCATGGAAGAGACTGCGCCATCCGTCCGAAGTCGTCAAGACCGGCGACGTGCTTCGCGTATTCGTAAAGGATCTCGACCGCGAGAAGAAGCGCATCTCCCTTGGATACAAGACTGAGGAGAGCGACCCGTGGTACATCTTCACCAACAAGTACAGCGTAGGCGATACGGCGAAGGTCAAAATCGTCAGCCTTATGCCGTTCGGCGCTTTTGCCGAGGTCGTACCGGGTGCAGACGGACTTATCCACATCAGCCAGATCGCGGATCACAAGATCGAGAAGCCTGCTGATGTTCTGAAGGTCGGCGATGAGGTTGACGCTAAGATCGTCGGTATCGACGAAGAGAAGCGCAAGATCAGCCTTTCCATCCGCGCACTCATCGAGGACGCGAAGGAAGCAGAGGAGAGCGTACCTGCGGCAGATGATGCTGCGGAGACTCCCGTGATGTATTCGACGGACAATCCCGAGGCATACGAGGGCTTCGGCAAGGACGCAGAATAAGTGAATAGTATGAAAGTCTCATCGGATTTATCCGGTGAGACTTTTTACTTTACAAAGCAGAGTCAATGACAGCCGCCGTCTGCCGCGCGTCATTTACCGGGGTTAATGTACGCCTTATCAAAAACAACCGCGCGGGGGATTGAATTTATCTTCATATAATGTTATAATGTAAATATAATACAGAACGATTCAGGAGGTTATCATGCATAATCGCAGAATGCTTGCAATAGACCTCGGCGCATCAAGCGGCAGAGGCATCATCGGCACGTTTGACGGCAAAAAAATCACTCTCAACGAGATCCACCGCTTCTCCAACGATCCGGTCGAGACGGGTGCGGGCTTCTTCTGGGATACGCTGCGCCTATTGTTTGAAATTAAAACCGCAATACTGAAAAGCGCCCATTCGGGCGGCATCGACACCATCGGCATCGACACATGGGGCGTTGATTACGGCTATATCGACCGGAGCGGCGCGCTGCTCGGCATGCCCTATCAGTACCGCGATCCGCGTACCTTTGAGATGATGGATAAGGTGTACGAAACAGTTCCCTACAGTGAAATGTACCGCATCACGGGAATCGAGTCGATGTATTTCAACACCGTATTCCAGATCGCCGCCGATCTTCAGAACCGCCCGTGGCTTGTCGAAGACGCCGAGCGGCTGCTCTTAACGCCAGATCTGCTTGCGCACTTCCTTACGGGTGAGACTGTCTGCGAGTACACGATGGCATCGACTACATCGCTTCTGAACGCCGAGTCGCGCACGTTCTCGTCCGAGCTGCTCGACCGTCTTTCGATACCGGACAGGCTCTTTTCAAAGGTCGTTCTTCCCGGAAGCAAAGTCGGCACGCTTCTTGCGAAGGTCGATGAGGAGACGGGATACACTGGCGCGCGAGTTGTGAATATAGCGTCGCACGACACGGCAAGCGCGGTCATCGCGGTCCCCGCCGAGAGTGACGACTTCCTCTTTATCAGCAGCGGCACGTGGTCGCTCATGGGCATCGAAAGCTCGACGCCTATCATTAACGACACGGCGTTCAAATACCGCTTCACAAACGAGGGCGGTGCGTTCGGTAAGATAAACGTGATGAAAAATATAATGGGGCTGTGGCTCATTCAGGAGTCGCGCCGTCAGTGGGCACGCGAGGGCACGAAGTATTCCTTCGACGAACTTGCCGCCGCTGCACTTGATGCCGCTCCACTGCGCTCGATAATCGATCCGGACGACGAATCATTCGCGACTGCCGGGAATATACCGGAGCGTATCCGCGAATTCTGCCGTGAAACGAATCAGAATGTACCGTCATCAGTCGGCGAGATCGCGCGCTGCATTTACGAGAGTCTCGCACTCCGCTACCGGTTTACTGCCGAAAAGCTGACCGAGCTGTCGGGACGTACATATCCCGCGATTAATATTGTCGGCGGCGGCACAAAGGAGAAGATACTCTGCCAATTTACCGCCGACGCATCGGGAAGACGTGTCATCGCAGGCCCGACTGAGGCGACCGCGCTCGGAAACATCGTCATGCAGGCTGCGGCGTCGGGCGAAATAGGCTCAGCTGCGGACGCACGCACCGCAATTCGCAATTCGTTCGAGCTGACTGAGTATACGCCCGCCGTATCTTTAAAAGCGATGTGGGATGACGCGTATTTGCGCTTTCTTTCGGTTATCGGTGGCTGATTTTGTCTATTTGCAAAACAACCGGCACGAATACACTCAAAAAATAAGTAAAATTGCCGATAAAAAATAATGCACGTTTCAACTTCCGGAAGCGAAAATGTGTTATAATTAATATGTAGGGAAGGATACGCGGCCTTTTTGAAAAAAGGCCTGGCGAAAAACTTTCAAAAGAGGTTATTCATAATAAAGTACGGCGATAATCGTTAGAATTAAATCGAGTGCTCGCTTGCAGCCCTGTACCCTTTTCCCCCGCATACCGCAGTATGCGAAATCTTCTTTTTATAAATATCTTATATTATATAAATCACCACGCCGCTTAAATCTCTGATAATAATATTTTACATAAAACGGGGGAAACGCATTATGGAAAATTTGCACGGAGAGCTTTGCGTCATCGGAATGCCGGGATGCGAACAGTTTGTCGATCAGGTAGATAGTTATCTCAAGGAATGGCGGCGTCACGGTGACGGTCAGACCTTCCTTGTCAAGGTCGATCTGCCGCGATTCGGCACAGGTGAGGCAAAGGGACTTGTCGGCACGTCGATGCGCGGTCATGACGTGTACATCATCTCCGATTGCTTCAACTACGGCGTGACCTACAAGATGTACGGCCGGACGGTGATAAAAAGCCCCGACGATCATTTTCAGGATCTGAAGCGCGTCATCGCAGCGATAGGCGGCAAGGCGAGCAGAATCTCCGTAATTATGCCGATGCTCTACGAAGGGCGGCAGCATAAGCGCATGGCACGTGAATCGCTCGACTGTGCGCTTGCACTTCAGGAGCTTGTGAATATGGGCGTGTCGAACATAATCACCTTCGACGCTCATGACCCGAGAGTCCAGAACGCTATTCCGCTCAGCGGATTCGATAACGTCCGCCCGACATATCAGATGCTCAAGGCGCTCGTGAAGAATTATCCCGACATCTCCCTCGCTCACGACGACCTGATGGTCGTCTCCCCCGACGAGGGCGCAATGTCACGCAGCATGTACTATGCGTCGGTCATGGGCATCGACCTCGGCATGTTCTACAAGAGACGTAATTATTCCATAGTCATAGACGGTAAAAACCCCATAGAGGCGCATGAGTACCTCGGCAAGGAGATACGCGGCAAGGATGTTATCGTATGTGACGATATGCTTTCGTCCGGCGACTCGATACTCGACGTATCACTTCAGCTCAAGGAAAAGGGCGCACGTCACATCTTCCTGTTCGTAACCTTCGGTCTGTTCTGCAACGGCCTTGACAAGATCGACCAGGCATACGCGGACGGCGTGTTCACCAAGGTTTTCGCGACGAACCTCGTCTACGCTCCGGCAGAACTGCTCGAGAGGGAATGGTTCGCTCAGGTCAACATGTGCAAGTACGTTTCATACATCATCGACACGCTCAACCATGATGAGAGCATCAGCTCACTGCTCAATCCCGTCAACAGGATAAACACGCTGCTCGAAAATCAGTCGGCGCGTGCGGCAAGCGTATCCGCACAGCAGCTTACAATAGATCACAACTGAAAGAGGACAACGTATGCTGAACTTCAGACATAATATTTCAAAGGCTGTCGCCGGAAGCGCTGCCGGACTTTTCCCGGATGCCGCGCTTACGGACAGCGATATTTTCGACATGCTCGAATATCCGCCTGACGCGGACAAGGGCGACGTCGCGCTTCCATGCTTCAAGCTCAGCCGCGCACTCCGCAAAGCACCGCCGATGATCGCATCATCACTTGCTGCATCACTTACCGATAATCCCGGTTTCACCGCATCGGCTGACGGCGGATACCTCAACTTCAAGATGACCGCTGCCGCGATTTCGTCCGTGATGGATGAAATCGAAGGCGCGGGTGACGCCTACGGCTCATCTGACATCGGCCACGGCAAGACGATCGTACTCGATTATGCTTCGCCGAACGTTGCAAAACCGTTTCACATCGGTCATCTCGGCACGACCGTCATCGGTCACTCGCTGAAGCTGCTGCATCAGTTCGCCGGTTACAAGTGCGTCGGAATCAATCACCTCGGTGACTGGGGTACGCAGTTCGGCAAACTCATCGTTGCGTACCGCAAGTGGGGCAGCCGTGAGGAGATCGAAAACGGCGGGATAGACGCGCTGGTGGCTTTGTATGTCAAGTTCCATGCGGAAGCCGAAAAGGATCCTTCGCTTGATCAGGCGGCGCGTGACGAGTTCAAAAAGCTCGAGGAGCATGACGGGGATAATACGGCGCTGTGGAAGTGGTTCCTCAAGATAAGCCTTAAGGAATACGAGATAACCTTTGCTCAGCTCGGAATTAAATTCGACAGCTATATGGGTGAGAGCGCATATATAGATAAGGTGCCTGAACAGCTTCAGGTGCTTCGCGACAAGCATCTTTTGAAGCTTGACGACGGAGCGTCCGTGGTTGATCTTGAAAAATACGGTATGCCGCCCTGCCTGATACTGAAATCGGACGGCTCTACGCTTTATCACACGCGTGACATCGCCGCAGCAGTATATCGCAAGCGCACTTACGATTTTTATAAATGTATTATAATCACATGTGCTGGTCAATGCCTGCACTTCGCGCAGTTGTTCAAGGTAATCGAGCTGATGGGCTACGACTGGTATGATAAACTTATCCACGTACCCTACGGCACGGTATCAATCGGCGGCGAGAAGCTGGCGACGCGTACCGGCAACGTGATACTGCTCCGCGATCTGTTCGCGACGGCAATCGAAAAGTCACGCGCACTCGTGGAGGAAAAGAATCCGACACTTGATAATAAGGACGAAGTCGCAGAGGCGGTCGGCGTCGGCGCGATTGTATTCCATTATCTGTACAACAGCCGCATCAAGGACATCAACTTCTCAATGGACAGTGCGCTGTCATTCGAGGGAAGCACAGGACCTTACGCGCAGTACACCTACGCACGGACATGCAGTATACTCGAGAAATGCGCGGGTATCGGCAGGGATGAAGCGTTCGTGACGGCGACGGAAGGGGAAGCGGCGCTAGTCAAGGTGCTTGCGATGTTCCCCGAAAAGGTGCTTCAGGCGGTAGCCGACCTTGAGCCGTCGGTCATCACAAGGTATATTATCGACGTATGCACATCGTTCAACCGATTCTATCACGACTGCCCGATAATCACCGCGGAGGACGCGGCGGTGCGCTCGTCAAGAATCAAAATGACACAGGCGACAAGCACGGTCCTCGCCAACGCCATGCACCTCATCTGCATGAAGACACCACGCAGGATATAGGGTTTACGATGCGAGGGACCTATCCCTCGCGCTCCCGGATAGGGCGAATCGACATAAGGTACGGTGGAAATCGTATGGCATAAACTGAACTACGCCTGTATCCTTTTCCCCCGCATACCGCAGTATGCGGAATTTCCATTCCCATCATCACACAAACCATGACAAAACTAATATAACAAAGAGGTATCCCAATGTCAGGACACAGTAAATGGAATAACATCAAAAACAAAAAGGGCAAGACCGATGCTCAGCGCGCCAAGGTGTTTACCAAGATCGGTAAGGAGATCGCCATAGCAGTTCGTGAGGGCGGAGGAGACACGACAAGTAACAGCAGACTGCGCGATCTCGTCGCGAAGGCTAAGGCGAACAATGTCCCGAACGACAACATCGAGCGCGCCATCAAGAAGGCAAGCGGCGCGGGTGCTGAGATGTATGAGGAAATTGTGTATGAGGGCTACGGACCGTCCGGTATCGCCGTAATTGTCGAGACCGCCACGGATAACCGCAACCGCACCGCGTCAGATATGCGCCACTACTTCGATAAATTCGGCGGCAACCTCGGTCAGACCGGCTGCGTCGGTTATCTTTTCGAGGATCGCGGCGTTATCGTCATCCTCAGAGATGGCAAGATCGACGAGGATACGTTGATGGAAGCGGCACTTGAAGCAGGTGCGTCCGACTTCTCGGCTGACGAGGAGGTATTTGAAATACAGACCGAGCCGTCCGATCTGTACGCGGTAAAGGACGCGCTTGAGGCGCAGGGCTACGAGATCGAGTCCGCTGAAAAGGACAAGATACCGTCGAACTATGTCACGCTTGAGGATGAGGAAGCCATCAAGCAGATGAATCAGCTTCTCGAGCATCTCGATGACTGTGACGATGTTCAGGAAGTATACCATAACTGGGAGAACTGCGACTAAGAAAATTACGGGCGGTGGTATTTTTCACCGCCCGCGTTGAATATACGGAAGCCGCGACTGCGACTCCGTCAAACGGAGAATCATATGGAATATATTTCTTTTCCGGGACTCGGGCTTGAAGCGCCGATCACTGTAGACCGCGTGGCGTTTACGCTGTTCGGTCACGACGTAATGTGGTACGGCGTGATAATCGCACTGAGTATGGTGCTCGCGTACTTTTATGCGGTAAATCGCGCGAAATACGAAGGGATCTCGTCGGACGATATGCTCGACTTCGCAATATTCGCGATAATTTCGGGTGTCGTGTGCGCAAGGCTTTATTATGTCATCTTCGCACCCGAAACGTACTTCACCGGGGGCTTTCTGAATACACTTAAGAACATCGTCTCCGTGTGGAACGGCGGACTTGCGATATACGGAGGCATAATCGGCGGCGGGATAGCCATTTACTTCGTCGCGCGCCGCAAGAAGATAAAGCTGCCCGTCATACTGGACACCGTCGCACCCGCTGTGATGATCGGTCAGCTTATGGGACGCTGGGGCAACTTCTTAAACGTCGAGGCGTTCGGCGGTGAGACGACACTGCCGTGGCGCATGGGCATACACAAATCGGCGACGGTTGCCGCGACCGATGTATACGTTCATCCGACGTTTCTGTACGAATCGCTGTGGAACCTCGTCGGATTTATACTCATCGCCGTGTTTTATAAAAAGAAGAAATTTAACGGCGAGGTGTTCTGGTTCTACGTGACATGGTACGGACTCGGACGCATGTTCATCGAAGGACTTCGCACTGATGCGCTCTACATTGGCGACTTCCGCGTATCACAGACGCTTGCTGCGATACTGTTCGTCGTCGGACTGACGGTGCTTCTCATGAAGCGTTTCTGCTGGTTCTACCGCGGATTTACCGACAACTTCACGAATACCCGAGGCCGCGCGTCGAAGCGCGAATTTGCGGACTTCGCTATACCCGATATCATGGTCAAGCTCGCACTCACCGTCACCGCGCTTACGGCGCAGATCGACTTTTTCGGGATCATGACGCAGACGGAATTGAGTGTGTCGGTCGTAACACTTCGCGTGCTTGCGTTCCTGCCGCTGATACTGTACTTCGCCGCGTCAGCCACACCGCTCATCTCGGTGACGACGCGCAGACTGCACGATATCGGTGCGTCGGGCGCACTTGCGGTACTGTGGCTGATACCGGTCGCGGGCTGGCTCGTGATGCTTCCGGTGCTAGCGAGAGCGGGCGGCGGGGCGAACAGATACGGCGACACTGCCGCTGAATTTGAGGTAAACTACGGTAAAAATGACGTGCGTACAAGTGATGGCGCGTTTCTGCCCGGTCACGTCGATACTGCTGCGAAGAAGGATAAAAAGACTGATGCGAAACCGGCTGATAATGCCGCAGATACGTCTGAAACAGGTAAAACCGACACATCGCCGACAGACGAAACTGACAATACAGGTGACAGTGAAATAAAATAAAATATACGAGGTGCGGTATGGCAAGAATAATCGACGGGAAAAAGATTTCGGAATACTATCGCGGAAAAATTGCCGAGGGCGTTGATGCTCTCAGGAAGTCGCGCGGCATAACGCCGGGACTTGCAGTGATAATCGTAGGCGAAGACCCCGCGTCACAGACATATGTGCGCAACAAAAAGCGCGCGGCGGAAGCAATCGGCATGTACTCTGAGGTACACGAGCTGCCCGCCGATACGACCGAAGAAACGCTGCTTGCGCTCATCGACAGGCTTGCAAAGGACAACCGTATCCACGGTATCCTCGTTCAGCTTCCGCTTCCGGCGCATCTCAATGAGGAGAAGGTAATCGCTGCCATCCCGCTCGAAAAGGACGTTGACGCGTTCTGCATGCCCAATGTTGGCAGAATAATGCTCGGTGACTACAAATTTTTGCCGTGTACACCCGCCGGAATCATGAAGATGCTCGAATACGAAAAGATATCGCCCGAGGGGCTGGAGTGCGTGATAATCGGACGCAGCAACATCGTCGGCAAGCCTATGGCGATGCTCCTGCTCCACGCGAACGCGACGGTGACGATATGTCACTCGCGCACGAAGAATCTCGCCGAGGTGACGCGCCGCGCCGATATACTTGTCTCGGCAGTCGGACGTGTGAATTTCGTTACCGCCGATATGGTCAAGCCCGGCGCGGTCGTGATTGATGTGGGTACCAACAGACTGCCCGACGGGAAACTGTGTGGCGATGTTGACTTTGCGTCAGTCGAGCCGGTCGTATCCGCCATCACTCCCGTGCCCGGCGGAGTAGGGCCGATGACTATAACCATGCTCATGCAGAATACACTTACCGCGGCGGAGGGATGACGAGAAAAACAGCCTGTCAGGCTTCACCCGACAGGCATGATTTGTCAGGCTTCGCCCGACACCTACCCGCTTTTCACGGAAAAGCGGGGGAAAAGGATAAATGCAAAGTTTTGTTTTTGGCAAATTTCGGTTAATAGTGCGAACGTTCGACTTAACCTGACGATTTCGGAAAAGCCTTGTTGAAATAATCCCCTATGGAAAGTTTTTGCCAGGCTTTTTTTAAAAAGCCGCGTACTCCATAACGGACATCTGCCAGTCTTGAAAAAATCCGTAAATCCCCATCCCTCAGAGGTGGCAATGAAGAAAACTATTAAAATTATACTGTCGGTCATCATTTATCTTGCGTGCGGTGCGGTAATTTTTCGCGCGTGTGTGATGACGGGCGACAACGTACTGACGAAAATAATCCCGAACGACAGTCTTGTTTCCGCGTATTCGGCGGATGCGGAGCTTTCCTTTGTGACACATGATCCCGTTCAGGCGAATGCCGCGAACGGATATTTTCACCTTTCGTCACTTGTGTACGCGCCCGATATCGGTCATGTTCAGGTGACGGTCAGGTACAATACAAGCGTGTATAGCTACGTCGGTACAGCGGAGAGCACGCCGTTCACCTTCACGCTGTACAATACGGCGACGGGCGAAACTGTCACGGCAGCGGTGCTCGGGAGCGCGGAACGCTATGGCAGATATAAATACGAACGGCTCGCGTTTGACGGAGTCGATGACTGCGGCGACGGCGCGTGGGAGTTTGTAATGTACAGCTCAGACGGCACGAGTGAGTACAGCCGCGCGATTCTTCACAGCGGTGATACCGAATTCAAGGCATATAATCTCAGCGGAGGGGAGAAGCGCACACTTGCGGGTGACTGACGCGCTGAATCACATGAATAAATCAAAACTTATCCGCGTGGTGGCGCTCATATTCGCGACTCTGATGCTCACATCCTGCGGCGTAATGGTAAAGAGCGACAACGCCGCAAAAGTCTCCGATGCTTCCGCCGATCTTCCGACGGATGCTGACGTCACGACTGCCTCATGCGAATCAACCGACGCGGTCGGTGTGAGCGGAAGCGGCGACGTAAGGCTTAAATTCCTCGCGGCAGGCGACAACCTCATCCATGAGTGTGTCTACCTTGACGCGATGAGCATTGCGGCGGGGATCGGCGGCGCGGCTGAATACAGCTTCGCTGGGATGTATGAGAACATCGCACCGTCGATTGGAGACGCTGATATCGCGTTCGTCAATCAGGAAGGGCCGCTTTGTCCGAAATATCCCGCGTCCGGCTATCCGAATTTCAATGCTCCGGTTGAGGCGGGCGATACGCTCGTCGACCTCGGATTTAACGTGGTAAATCTCGCCAACAACCACATGCTCGACATGGACACCGCGTCGCGCACCGGACTGCTCGACACGATAGACTACTGGAAGTCGAAGGATGTGCTGACTATCGGCGGCTACACAGACACGGCCGATTATAACAACATACGTATACTTGAGGTGCGCGGCGTGAGGATCGCATTCCTCTCATACGTCTACAACTTCCTCGAAAATCAGGGAACGTCGCTAAGTACCGCATCCCCGACCCTCGTTATTCCCGTGACGGACGACGCGACGATTAAATCGCAGATCGCCGACGCAAAGACAAAGGCGGATATCGTTCTCGTGTCGATGCACTGGGGAATCGAGTGCAAGGAAAATCAGTTCTCCGCGACGACCGAGCAGAAGCGCCTTGCCGCACTTGTGGCTGACTGCGGTGCGGATGCGATAATCGGACATCATTCGCACACCGTACAGCCTGTCGAATGGGTGAACGGCAAGAACGGAAACAAAACTCTCGTGATATATTCGCTCGGCAACCTCATTTCCACCATGCTTAATCCCTACAATATGGTCGGCGGAATTGCGACATTCGATATAGTAAAAACGGCTGACGGAGAGGCGTATATCGACCAGCTGACGCCGCGCTACAAGCCCGTCGTATGTCACTACGAATCAAATAAAAGCACGGTCGACTCGCTCGGCTTTAAGCTCCGTCACGACATAAAACTGTACTGGCTCGATGACTACACCGATACACTTGCCGCATGTCACGGTGCAAACGCATACGGCACGGTCACCGTGGCGAAGCTCAGAAAATACGTCACCGACACGGTCGCAGCGCAGTTTCTGGGATAAGTAAATTAAAGATCATACAGGGGCATGCAATTCTTTGATGAAAAGATGCATGCCCCTGTCCGTTTATTCGATTATGTAACCGAGCCCCTTTTTCGTGGTGATATAATTATCAAGCCCCGCGGCGTCGAGCTTTTTACGAAGCCTGTTGATGTTTACCGTCAGTGTGTTTTCGTCCACGAAGCTGTCAGTCTCCCACAGGCGCTCCATCAGCGTCTCACGGCTCACGACCTGACCGCGCAGCTCCATGAGCGTCAGAAGGATGCGGTAGTCGTTCTTCGTAAGGTCTATCTTGCTGCCGCCGCAGGTCAGTGTCGCATCCGAGGTGTTCAGTGTCGCGCCGCGGTGCTCGATGACCGTGCTCTGCTCCGCAAAATCGTAGGTGCGGCGAAGTATCGCCTGCATTTTTGCCGTCAGGACGTTCAGATCGAACGGCTTTGCGATGAAGTCGTCGCCGCCCATGTTCATTGCCATGACGATGTTCAGATTGTCCGATGCTGACGAGATGAACACGACAGGTGCGCGTGAGATGCGCCGTATCTCGGTACACCAGTGATACCCGTTGAAAAACGGCAGTGTTATGTCCATGAGCACGAGATGCGGGTCAAAAGCCGAGAATTCCGCCGTGACATCGCGGAAATTTTCACAGCATTTTACATCGCATCCCCATGCTTCGATATGTTTTGCAATCGCGTCGGCGATCGTCCGTTCATCCTCAACTATAAATATCCGATACATCCCGCCGCTCCTTTATGCATAATTATTTGCACCTGATTCGGTTATGCGCGAATAACCGGGTACAGAGGTGCCCAAATCCGGGGTAACGACTTAATACCATTATACCTTATTTTAGCATCTGCACACCGGATTGTCAAGACGCGCGGCAGTGTACGAAAAATGCCCGCATAAATCATTTTAAAAAGCCTTGATTTTTTTCGGTAGGTGATATATAATTAAATAAATATAAGTTCTGGTATGTATTGCCATATCTGCCGCATCTGGATATTCAAGCAGTATTTATCATTATTATTGTCAACCATATGAGTACTTCGGGGAAAGGAGGAAGTATGACTAACATTCTACATACACAGTTAAACCTGTTCTGCAGCCTGGTGCTGATTGTTTTGTATCTGAATTCACGCAGGACCACACCATATTCAAGCGGCAGAAAATATTTGTACCTGGTATTTATCCTTGTTATTACGACTCTGTTGTCCGACAATTTTGAGCTTGTACTTGAGGGCACGTCGTATGTGTGGACTGCTCCGGTGCTGTATGCCTTGAATGTTTTTTATTTTATGTCCTCCGCGCTGACTCCGGCATTCTGGCTGCTGTATGTATGCCAGCGAACCGAAAGCGAGCTGATTACCAATAAGCCGTTTCTCATTACTTTGTGGATTTCGGAGGGTGTTCAGTTTGTAATATTTGCGCTAACTCCGTGGACGGGCTGGAT
>CAZMRH010000025.1:0-16835 GCA_964568705.1 uncultured Lachnospiraceae bacterium | reverse complement strand
CGACGGCATCATGCCGCAGACCGTTGAGGCGATAAACCACGCAAAGGCGGCGGGAGTCGAGATAGTCGTGGCGATAAACAAGATGGATAAGCCGGGCGCAAATCCCGAAGCGGTCAAGTCCGAGCTTACGAATTACTCGCTCGTCCCCGAGGAATGGGGCGGCGACGTTATGTGCGTACCCGTTTCGGCAGTGACCGGCATGGGTATCGACTCACTCCTCGAGAGCATACTGCTCATCGCGGAGGTCAAGGAATACAAGGCAAATCCAAACAAGCGCGCAAAAGGTATCGTCATCGAAGCGCGTCTTGACAAGGGCCGCGGCCCTGTCGCAACGGTACTCGTCCAGAACGGTACGCTCCATTCGGGTGACATAGTGATCGCGGGAACGGCAGTCGGACGTGTCCGTGCAATGACCGACGACCGCGGCGAAACGCTGACGGAAGCGGGTCCGTCGGTTCCCGTCGAAATCACCGGGCTTGCCGAGGTGCCTCAGGCAGGCGACGAGTTTAACGGCGTCGAGGATGAAAAGATGGCGAGAACACTTGCCGAACAGCGCCGTACCAAGGCGAAGGAGGCTGAGTTCAGCGCAAACGCGAAGATCAGTCTCGACGATCTGTTCGCTCAGATCAAGGAGGGCATTCAGGAGCTAAAGATCATTGTGAAGGCTGACGTGGGCGGCTCGGCTGAGGCCGTCAAGTCAAGCCTTGAAAAGATATCGAACGATGAAGTGAAGGTCAACATTATTCACAGCGCGGTCGGCGGAATCACCGAGAGCGACGTTATGCTCGCGGCGGCATCTAACGCCATCATCGTCGGCTTCAACGTGCGTCCCGACAAGAACGCGGTCGACAGCGCCGACAGGCAGAAGGTCGACATCCGCACATACCGCATCATCTACGAGTGCATCGAAGAGATCACCGCGGCGATGAAGGGTATGCTTGCTCCCGAATTCAAGGAAGTCGTGCTCGGACGCGCCGTGGTACGTCAGACTATCCGCGTTCCCAACGTCGGTATCGTCGCTGGCTCGTACGTACAGGACGGCAAGATCACCCGTGCATCGCAGATACGCATCGTGCGCGACGGCATCGTGATATTCGAGGACAAGATCTCCTCTCTCCGCCGCTTCAAGGACGACGTGCGCGAGGTCATGCAGGGTTACGAATGCGGCATAGGGCTTGACAAGTACAACGACATCAAGGAGGGCGACATCCTCGAGGCGTTCATCATGGAAGAAGTCGCAAGATAAATAAACGAAAATCGCCCCCGCGGCATCACGGATGCCGCGGAGGCGTATTTTTTCTGTTATAATCACATGTGTGTGACTTCTTTATTCCGCTGTATACTTTTATGTATAATTTTTCCTGAGATTTATTGCTATTTTAAGCATTATATGCTATACTTAATTCACAATAAGTTTTTATATTGAATTATTCTGAAAGGAACACTGCCCTGAAACGATTCGTCTCTTGGAAGTTCCGCTATGATAACGCACCTAAACAGCTCAGCTGTTTGTCGACAATATGTTTGTCTTTAATGTCAAAAACCGTTGCTTCTGCTATCCCTCAGGTTACGAAACACCGATGATATTCCGCAATATAAACTTGCAGTTCATGTTCGACGATGTCGACATCTACAACTTTGTTAATAACACGCATCATCATCGCACAACGCAGGATTGGACGGTTGACATCCCCTAAACCTTTACCACTCATGGCTTCAAATTATATCACTGCATTTTGTGCGGCACCTCTCTTAATGTAAACGTGCTTCCGCTGCTCGGAGACTTGACGGTGACAGCAAGGTCAATTTGTTCGATATGCTTCGCATCAAGCTCAAGCTCGCGGGGAAAAAGCAAAACTGATCCCACAGGTCGGCATATTACATACGCACCGTAATATGGAATATAAAAAGAGTATTTTCAACATGAAAGGAAAAATGATATGAAAAAATCACTAATGAGGCTTGTCTCCGTATTTCTCGCCACCCTTCTTCTGACATGCGGCATGACGCAGATATTCCCCGCAAGGGCTTTAAATGAAGACTTTATCATGGACGGCACGACGCTTGTATGCTACGTCGGCAACGGTACCACAGTCGTCATCCCGCCGGAGCTTGGCGTAAAGAAAATCGGCGAGGGCGCGTTCGCGGGAACAGACAGTGAAGGTAATGCTACGGCGAACGCCTCGATCACCTCGGTGACTGTTCCCGAGGGAGTAACTGAAATCGGCATCGGTGCGTTTATGTGCTGTTCCTCCCTCAAAACGGTGATCCTGCCGCTCAGCCTTACAAAGCTTTGCGACGGTGTATTTATGGAATGTACAGCGCTTGAAACGATCAGAATACCCGAAACCACAACCGATATTGATGATATCGTATTTTACGGATGTACTTCGCTTACTTCCGTAAATATTCCTCAGGGACTTACATACATACCGATGGGCATGTTTTATTCCTGCCAGAAGCTTGACAATGTGGTGCTGCCAAACAGCGTGACAACTATAGGAACGGCCGCGTTTGCCTACTGCTCATCGCTTAAGTCGATTGAAATACCGCAAAGTGTCAAGAGTATCGGGGATTCAGCTTTCATGTTTTGCGAGACTCTCAATACCGTCACTGTTCATGACACGCTTGAAACTGTAGGCGCAATAGCATTTTACGAAACGGCATGGCTCAACAATCAGCCGGACGGTCCGGTCTATATCGTACATACCTTCTACTGCTACAAAGGCGAAACACCGGATAATCTGGATCTGACGCTGCGTGAGGGCACATATTCCATATCGGAAGGTGTTTTCGACCTGGATAATACCCTCACAAAAATAACGATTCCCGACAGTGTGAAGATAATTGCTCAATATGCGCTAATGGGCTGCTCGTGCCTCACGGAGATAAGCGTAAATGCCGCAAATACGGTATATGCGTCGCGTGACGGCGTTCTGTTCAACAGGGATGTGACAGAACTTATACAATATCCTGCTGCAAGAGCAGGAGCATATAAAGTACCCGACAGCGTGAAGTCGATTGCATCTTTTGCCTTTCTGGGTTCCATAATCACGGGGGTATTACTTCCCGTCGAGCTGAGAGAAATAAACGAATGTTCGTTTTATTACTGCGCGGCTCTTACAAGAATAAGCATTCCCGACTCTGTGACGCATATCGACAATATGGCCTTTGCCGGTTGCTCGTCACTTGATACTATTGCTTTTCCGCAAAACCTCAGATATGTCGGGCACGGTGCGTTTGACCAAACGGTATGGTTTAACAATCAGCCGGACGGACTTGTTTATATCAACAATATAGCGTACATTTACAAAGGTGAGGCAGCGGAGAACACCACGGTAACGCTGAAAGCGGGAACCACCGCGATAACGGCTTTTGCATTCGCGGGACTGGTAAATATTACAGATATCATCATCCCCGACAGTGTGACAATAATCGGAACAAATGCACTTCTCGGAACAGGTTGGTATGACTCTCAACCGGAAGGACTCGTATATGCCGGCAAGTTCGTAATAGGCTATAATGGCGATAACCTTGTGGATGTTGAGCCTGTAATAGCCGACGGCACGGTCGGTATCGCGGAGGGCGCATTCACGGATTCTCTGAATATCGTTTCCCTCACCGTACCCGACAGCGTGATATACATTGGCGACTCCGCGCTTCAGATATTATATCCGTCCTTCACACTTAAAGGAAATCGCGGCTCATATATCGAGACTTATGCCGCCGAAAACGACATACCGTTCGTTTATCTTGACGGATGCGATCATACACCCGGCGAATGGGCCGTGGTGACAGCCGCGACCTGCACGATGCCCGGCACAAAGCACATCGTCTGCACAAAGTGCGGCGAGGAGCTTGAGACGGATACGATCCCGACAGTCCCGCACGATGCGGATCCCGAATGGACGATTGACGTTAGTTCTACCTTCACGGTGAAGGGTACAAAATCGCATCACTGCATAGCGTGCGGCACTCCTCTTGACGTGACCGAGCTTCCTCTGCTCGGAGATTCTACCGGTGACGGCAAGATCAACGCGCTCGACCTGCTCAGGCTCAAGCTGTTCCTCGCGGGCAGCATGACACCGACATTCGATCAGAAGGCGAGTGCCGATATGACAGGCGACGGCAAGGTCAACGCACTTGACCTGCTGCGCATAAAGATGAAGCTCTCTGGAAAAATTTAATTATAAAAATATTTTTAACAATTTCTAATTTCCCCTTGACAAAGTAAAAACAGGATGCTATAATCAATTCAATATTTGAAAAGCTGTGACCGAAAAGAAGTAAGGAAGTACGGGCTGCTTCAGAGAACCGGCGGGTGGTGCGAGCCGGTGATGACCGATTTCCCGAATACATTTCGCGAGCTTCGCACTGAACCGGAAACGGGGTAGGCTGCGACGGATTCACCCGTTACAGTGATAGGGCATAAACGCATACGCATCGTGCCTGATGAGGATTTATCCGCAAGGGTAAGTCAGACAGAGGTGGTACCGTGATTAATTCACCCTCTTGGACTTAGGTTCAGGAGGGTGTTTTTTTATGCCTCTTTACAGCTTGATATATTAATTCTACGTAATTATCCGAAAGGGAGAATGACAATGCCAATCACAGAATTTCTCGAAAAGAACGCAAAGCTCTATCCGAATGACGTAAGCCTCGTCGAAATCAATCCGGCGGTGTTCGATAACAAAGCCATGACATGGCTTGAGTACAACTTAATCGAGACTGCCCCCGGCGAAAAGTACCGTCGCGAGATGACATGGAAGGAATTCGACATCCGCGCCAACCGCTTCGCCAATCTCCTGTTGACACGCGGAGTACATCGCGGCGACAAAGTGGCGATTCTCCTGATGAACTGCCTTGAGTGGCTGCCCGTCTACTTCGGCATACTCAAGTGCGGCGCGCTTGCAGTGCCGATGAACTACCGATACACCGCGGACGAGATACGATATTGTCTCGACCTTGCCGACGTGAAAATACTCGTGTTCGGGCCTGAGTTTATAGAGCGAGTTGAGGCAGTGCTTCCCGATATCGGATTTATCAGCGACTTCTTCTTCGTGGGAAACGGCGATACTCCCGATTTCACCGACAGCTACGTTGAGATGACCTCGTACTGCTCGACCACCGCTCCCGCCGTGCATATCACGGACGATGACGACGCGGCGATCTACTTTTCATCGGGTACGACGGGCTTCCCCAAGGCGATACTGCACACACACCGCGCACTCGTCTCATCCTGTATGACCGAGCAGAAGCATCACTCACAGACACGCGACGACGTGTTCCTCTGTATCCCGCCGCTGTATCACACGGGTGCGAAGATGCACTGGTTCGGTTCCCTCCTCTCAGGCAGCCGCGCGGTAATTCTCCGTGGTGTCAAGCCGGAATGGGTGCTGCAGGCGGTGTCGTCCGAACGCGCAACGATCGTATGGCTGCTCGTACCGTGGGCGCAGGATATCCTTGACGCCATCGACGACGGACGCGTAAAGCTGTCCGACTACCGTCTCGATTCATGGCGGCTCATGCACATCGGCGCACAGCCCGTTCCGCCGAGTCTCATCAAGCGGTGGGAGAAGCATTTCCCGCATCACCAGTACGACACCAACTACGGTCTCAGCGAGTCGATAGGCCCCGGCTGTGTGCATCTGGGAGTCGAGAACATCGACCATGTCGGTGCGATCGGCAAAGCAGGGTATCTGTGGGAAACGAAAATAATCGACGAAAAAGGTAATAAAGTGGTAAAAGGCGACGTCGGTGAGCTTGCGGTAAAAGGCCCGGGCATTATGAAGTGTTACTACAAGAATCCCGGGGCGACCGCCGAGGTACTTCACGACGACTGGCTTTACACCGGCGACATGGCACGGGAGGACGAGGACGGCTTTATCCATCTCGTCGACCGCAAGAAGGACGTTATAATCAGCGGCGGCGAGAATCTGTATCCGGTACAGATAGAGAATTACCTTCGCGCGTACGAAAAGATAAAGGATGTGGCGGTCATCGGGCTGCCGGACAGTCGGCTCGGTGAGATCGCAGCGGCAATTATCGAGGCTCGCGAGGGCGAGACCTGTACCGAAAGTGAGATCATGGAGTTCTGCGCCGACCTGCCCCGCTATAAGCGCCCCCGCAGCATCATCTTCGCAAAGGTTCCGCGCAACGCCACCGGCAAGATCGAAAAACCCCTCCTCCGCCGTACCTATTGCGGCGAACGCCTCGTCGAAGCTCAGTCTACTAAATGAGAGGATACGTAATTATATTCTATCGGGCGGATGCCCGATGGAATATAAACGCGAAACTCCGTTTCGCGGGAGACGATGCGAGGGACAGGTCCCTCGCGCTCCCGATAAGGGAAGACAGAACAAAATTCAGTATAAAGCGTCAGACTTAAGCTATACTTTGCCTGTATGCTTTTCCCTCACTTTTCTCAGAAAAGTGAGTAGGTGTCGGGCGAAGCCTGACCCGCATACCGCAGTATGCGGAATTCCTATGCTATCACAGAGTCCGGAAGCAGAGCCTTTGATTGTAATCCGCAGATTATAAAATCCCTTATTACATAAATTTAACGAAAGAAGGTACATACCAATGGCAATAAAGATAATCATGCTCGTAATATTCTTCGGCATAATGATAAGCGTCGGCGTAATCTGCCGCCGTCAGGCATCGGACGTGAACGGTTTCGTCCTCGGAGGCCGCAACGTCGGTCCGTGGCTGACCGCTTTCGCATACGGCACGTCCTACTTTTCCGCTGTCATTTTCATCGGCTACTCAGGCCAGTTCGGCTGGCGCTTCGGCATCGCGGCGACATGGATCGGTGTCGGCAATGCGATAATCGGCTCACTTCTCGCATGGGCAATACTCGGCAGACGCACAAGGCTTCTCACACATAAGCTTGACTCTGCAACCATGCCCGATTTCTTCGGCAAGCGTTTTCAGTCAAACGGACTTAAAATCATCGCGGCGGCGATAGTGTTCATCTTCCTCATCCCCTACACCGCGTCGCTCTACAACGGTCTGTCGCGCCTGTTCTCCATGGCATTCAACGTTGACTACTCCGTCTGCATACTTGCCATGGCGATTCTCACCGGCATCTATGTCATCATCGGCGGCTACATGGCTACCGCTATAAATGACTTTATTCAGGGCATTATCATGCTCGTCGGGATAGTCGCCGTCATCGCGGCGGTGCTTATCGAAAACGGCGGCTTCAGCGCGGCACTGACCTCCCTGGCAAACGTGAAAGACGCGGCAAACCCGACGCCCGGCATATTCGCGTCATTCTTCGGCGCGGACCCGCTGTCGCTGTTCTGCGTTGTCATACTTACCTCGCTCGGCACATGGGGACTGCCGCAGATGGTTCAGAAATTCTACGCCATCAAGAGCGAGACAGCGATCAAAAAAGGCTCGGTCATCTCGACCTTGTTCGCGGTAGTCGTCGCGGGCGGATGCTACTTCCTCGGCGGATTCGGCAGACTGTACTCCGATAAAATCAACATCGCGGCAAACGGCTACGACAGTATCGTCCCGACGATGCTCTCGAATCTGTCCGACGTCCTCATCGGTATCGTGATCATCCTCGTTCTGTCCGCGTCGATGTCGACGCTCTCGTCACTGGTCCTTGCTTCAAGCTCCACGCTTACGCTCGACTTCATCAAGGGTGGTATCGTGAAAAAGATTAGCGAGCGGCATCAGGTGTTCATTATGCGTATCTTGGTCATGGTGTTCATCGCCATATCCGCTGTAATCGCCATCATTCAACATAACAGCAACGTCACTTATATCGCACAGCTCATGGGTATTTCATGGGGCGCGCTTGCCGGGGCATTCCTCGCACCGTTCATCTACGGTCTGTACTGGAAGCGTACGACGATGATCGCCTGTGCAGTCAACTTCACATTCGGCATAGGGCTTATGCTCGTCAACCTGCTTGCGAAGCCCGTACTTCCCGCATTTCTGCAGTCACCCATCAACTGCGGTGCGATTGCGATGGTCGCAGGCCTTGTGATAGTGCCGTTAGTCAGCCTTATCACCAAAGCGCCTCCGAAATCCGACATCGACGAGATGTTCTCCTGCTACGATCGCGCGATTGTAGTTCACGCGAAAACCTCTCTTGATGAATAATTTAAAATAAACGGAACAAAATTTCATATATGTACTTGAATATGACGCCGATATTCAATATAATAAACATAGCGGGCACTGACTTCGTCCGTTTAAAGGAGAGACGGCATGTTCAAAGATTCAGAGAGAAACACCATCACCTTTTCGATAAAAAGCGAGAAGGAGAGGACGACAAAGGAAATACTGACTAACGTCTACGAGGCGCTCATCGAAAAGGGATACGACCCCGTAAACCAGATCGTCGGTTACATCCTGTCGGAGGATCCCACATATATCACGAATTACAAGAACGCGCGCAGCCTCATCTGCAAAATCGACCGCGATGAGTTGATGGCATCGCTTGTAAAAGAATATCTCGGGATCAAATAATGGAATACACTTTTCTGTCAAAGCAGAAGATTAAGGTATCACGCCTTTGCTTCGGATCGCTCACCGTCGGACCCCTTCAGGCAAATCTGCCAACGGAGGAGGGTGCGGCGGTGATGGCGTATGCCTTCGAGCGGGGCGTGAATTTTGTTGATACGGCTCAGTACTACGAAAATTATCACATAATAAAGCGCGCGCTTGAATTATACGATCGTCCCGACGATATTGTAATTTCGTCAAAGACCTATGCGTACACGCGCGAGGGCGCGGTCGAGGCAGTCGAAGAAGCGCGTCGAAAGTGCGGACGCGACGTCATCGACATTTTCATGCTGCACGAGCAGGAGAGCTACGATACGCTGCGCGGTCACATGGAAGCGCTTGAGTATCTGTTCGAGTGCCGCAGTCGCGGCATCATCCGCGCGGTCGGTGCGTCGACGCATCATGTGGCGCTTCTCCGCGGTGCGGTGTCACTGGCTGACCGCGGTGTCGAGCTTGACGTTTTGCATCCGATATTCAACAAACGCGGCATCGGTATCGCCGATGGTACGAAAGATGAAATGGAATCGGCGGTAAGCGATGCGCACGGTCGCGGCATCGGAATATTTGCGATGAAGTCGCTCGGCGGCGGTCATCTGTACGGCGATGCGGCGACGGCGTTCGACTTTGTTCTCGACAAGCCGTACATAGACGCGGTCGCGGTCGGTATGCAGTCACGCGATGAGGTCGACGCGAATATCGCGTACTTTGAGACGCGGAAATTCCCCCAAAAGTCAGCCGAAGCACTGTCGAAAAAGATACGCACACTCTTTATCGAGGATTACTGCCAGGGCTGCGGTGAGTGCGTCAGACGCTGCACCCAGCATGCGCTCCGCATCGAAAACGGCCGTTCTACAGTCGATATGTCGCGCTGCGTCATGTGCGCCTACTGCTCAAAAGTCTGCCCCCTGTTCGCTATCAAGGTACTGTGAAGGAGAGATGCAGGGTTTTGCAGATGCCCGATGAAATAAAACCGTAAAGCTTTGCGGGGATACGATGCGAGGGACCTGTCCCTCGCGCTCCCGATAAGGGCTGACAGAACAAAAATGGTGTAAAGCGTCAGGATTAGGCCGGACGAATGGGTAATTTACTTTGAATGCGAAGCACTCAGACGAATGTGACAGGTCACCGAAACCGACTTTACAGGTGAGCCTTCGCTTACAGCTGTCCCAGAAGGGGGCCTCGGGAATCCTTTCCCCTTGAACGGCTGCCCGTTACTTTTCTCCGCAGAGAAGTAACAGGAAAAACTCGTTAAGGTATAAACATAGTATTGTTATAAGCAAAACGGGTCGGTATCCCGGCGACATCGGCAAACGCTAATCAGAACAATAAATTATCCCGGCCGCCGCTCATCCGAGTGACAGCCGGGATTCTCTTATTCCTTCTCAAGTATGTCCGCAATACGCTTACATGCGAAGCCGTCGCCGTACGGGTTCGACGCGTGACTCATCTTCTTGTACTCGTCCTCATTCTCAAGCAGCAGCTTGAAATTGTCGTAGATGACCGCTTCCTCCGTGCCGACGAGCTTGAGCGTTCCTGCCGCGATTCCCTCGGGGCGCTCCGTCGTGTCACGCATCACAAGCACAGGCTTGCCGAGTGACGGTGCTTCCTCCTGAATTCCGCCGCTGTCCGTCAGTATCAGATGGCTTGCGGCGAGGAAGTTGTGAAAATCAAGCACGTCCAGCGGCTCGATTATCCTTATCCTGTTGCATCCGCCGAGCTCCTCATTCGCCGCTTTGCGTACCTGAGGATTCATATGTATGGGGTAGATTGCGCGAACGTCGGGATGCTCGTCGATTATGCGGCGGATCGCGCGGAACATCTGATGCATCGGTGTGCCGAGGTTCTCGCGGCGGTGCGCTGTTATCATGATAAGACGGCTTCCCTTCGCCCAGTCGAGCTCGGGATGCGTGTATTCGGTGCGCACAGTCGTCTTCAGTGCGTCGATCGCGGTGTTTCCGGTGACATAGATCGTGTCGGGATTCTTTCCCTCCCGTACGAGATTATCGCGGGAGCGCTCGGTCGGTGCAAAATTGTAGCTTGCGACGATGCCGACTGCCTGACGGTTGAATTCCTCCGGGAACGGCGATTCGATATTGTACGTGCGCAGTCCCGCTTCGACGTGACCGACGGGAATGTGCAGATAGAAGCACGCGAGCGCGGTCACGAACGTGGTCGACGTGTCGCCGTGAACGAGTACCACGTCGGGATTTTCCGCTTCAAGCACCTCTTTAATTTTCGAGAGTATGCCGGTCGTGATGTCGAACAGCGTCTGACCGTCCTTCATTATCGACAGATCGTAGTCCGGTTCAACCCCGAATACCGTAAGCACCTGATCAAGCATCTGGCGATGCTGTCCTGTGACGCAGACCTTGACATCAAGCGACGCACGCGTTTTCAGCTCATTGACGAGCGGGCACATTTTTATCGCTTCCGGACGCGTCCCGAACACAAGCATTACTTTTTTCATTTTATCCCGTCCTTTATTTTATATTATAGTGCGGATAAAGGTCTCTGTGAGCCTTCATCCACTTCGCGAGATCCGCGGTCATTTTTTCATAATCGGATATCTCAAGTACGTCGATCCCGTCTGACGCGATGAGTGATTTATCACAAACGAAGCTGTCGTCGGGGATGATCTCGATCTCTCCCCCGCGCAGGTATTTATTGAAGTGGCACAACAGTTCATATTTCGTCACAGGTGACTTCGGTACGCAGTTGTAAAGCCCCGCCAGTCCCGACTTTGCCGCTTTTTCCATCGCCATCGCAAGCTGAAGCGTCGTGACGCCCGTCCATATCGCACTCGTGTAGCCTCTTACCGTACCCTCCGACTTCATGAACCAGTTAAGCAGCCCGATACCGTTTTCGTTAATGTCGGGACCGACGATCGAATCGCGAAGCGTCAGATTCTTTTCGTCATTGAGCTCACCGAGCGCCTTTGAGCGGTCATAGAACGTCTCGCCGTCCGGCATATCCGTATCGCGGTAGCTGCCGCGCTTACCGGAAAACACACAGTCGGTGCTCATATGGAACACGCGCGTTTTCGTGCCGGCAGTCACCTTCGCGAGGAAGTGCGGCAGATATCCGTTGAGTAGCGCCGCCGCTGCCTTGTTATCTTCTGCCGCTTTATTCAGTACGCCGATGCAGTTTATCACAACGTCATACCCGCCGTCCGCTATCATTGTCGCAAGCAACGCCGTATCGAACGCGTCCCCCGCGGCTGACGGTACAAGCGGGGACTTGCGTCTGTCAAAGCCGAACACATCATGTCCCGCTTCCTTCAGGTACAGCGAAATCGTGTGTCCTGCCATGCCGCATGCGCCGAGCACGAGAAACTTCATGACTTCCTCCCCGACTTATACTCCGCAACGGCATTGCGGATTTCGGCGAGTGATAAAAGCTTTTCGCAGATCTCGTCAACGCCGAGTATCCTCGTATTGTTTGAGTTGTACTCACGGCTCTTTGATATTTCGGGTGAGCCGGTGTCCATGTATTTCTCATAGTTAAGGCTTCGCTTGTCGACAGGGATGCGGAAAAAGTTTCCCATGTCGACTGAATATGCCGACTCCTCTGCGGTCATCAGAACCTCATACAGCTTTTCGCCGTGGCGTATGCCTATAATTTTGATCGGATTTGACGCGCCAAACACCTTCAGTACCGCCTCGGCAAGATCGCCTATCCTGCATGACGGAGCCTTCTGTATCATTATATCGCCGCTCTCGGCGTTGGCGAATGCGTACAGCACAAGCTCTACCGCTTCGTCAAGAGACATTATGTAGCGAGTCATCGACGGTTCGGTTACGGTGAGCGGCTGACATGCGCGAAGCTGCTCAATGAACATCGGGATGACAGAGCCGCGCGAACACATGACGTTGCCGTAGCGAGTACCGCAGATCAGCGTTTTCTTCGGCGATACGGTGCGCGCTTTTGCGATGAAAACCTTCTCCATCATCGCCTTTGACGTACCCATCGCATTGACGGGATACGCCGCCTTGTCGGTTGAGAGGCAAACGACCTTCTTTACACCCGCCGCGATCGCCGCGTCAAGCACGTTGTCCGTCCCGATGACGTTCGTCTTGACTGCTTCGAGCGGAAAGAATTCGCAT
The DNA here is from genome assembly GCA_964568705.1 of uncultured Lachnospiraceae bacterium. Classification (GTDB taxonomy): domain Bacteria; phylum Bacillota; class Clostridia; order Oscillospirales; family CAG-272; genus CAZMRH01. Next base: position 4,209 of record CAZMRH010000025.1, on the reverse strand, counting down.
GACGGCACCTGCTTGAGTGCTGCGGCGTGGAATACGTAGTCAACGTCGTACATCGCGGCGCGCAGGCTCTGCGGATCGCGCACATCGCCGATGTAGAATTTTATTTTATCATTCTGATAATATCGGCGCATATCGTCCTGCTTTTTCTCATCCCGTGAAAATATGCGTATCTCGCCGATGTCGGTTGAGAGAAATCTTTCAAGCACCGCGTGACCGAATGAGCCTGTCCCGCCGGTTATAAGCAGAGTCTTTGCCTTGAACATACGCAAGCCCTCTTTCAAAGGAGCATGACACCGCCATGCTCCATATACTTAATATTCATATTTTACTACATTATTCCGCGCAAGTCAAGCGTAATCGGAAGAATCTCGCCGCTCTCAGTAATTCTCAGCCTTAATGCAAAAGTACGCTTTGGGATATGCACAAACAGGACAAACCTCGGGTGCTTTCTTGCCGATATGAATGTGACCGCAGTTGCGGCATATCCAGACGGTATCGCCGTCGCGCGAGAACACGAGTCCGTTTTCAACATTCGCAAGGAGCTTCAGGAAGCGCTCCTCATGCTCCTTTTCTATCGCGCCAACCTTCTCGAAAAGTATGGCGATCTGCTCAAAACCCTCCTCTTTTGCGGTTTTCGCAAAGTCCGCGTACATCTGCGTCCATTCGTAATTTTCGCCCGCTGCCGCTTCACTCAGGCATTTTGCCGTATCGCCGATGCCGCCGGAAAGCAGCTTGTACCATATTTCAGCGTGCTCCTTCTCGTTTGACGCGGTCTCCTCAAACAGCGCGGCGATCTGCTCGTAGCCGTCCTTTTTTGCCTTTGAGGCAAAGTAGGTGTACTTGTTTCTTGCCTGCGATTCACCGGCAAATGCCGCTAAAAGATTTGCTTCCGTTTTCGAATTCTTGAGTTCCATATTTCCTCCGTAAAAAATGATATTGTGTATACGGATAAGCAAGGATGTGCTTCTCAGAAAAAGGAGAACGGGTCGCTTCTTGAAAAAACCGCGCATCCTTCTTCTCCTGAACAGTACAACCCCGCTTATCCGCATGACTGCAAATATTATTATGTCACGCATGTGTTCATTTTAACAGAATATATGTTGAAATATTCCCGCTCGCGTGTTACTATAATTTAACCGATCATAAAAAGGAGGAGCGGCATCCCCGCTTTTTTACTTAAATGAACAATCATCTGAAGTCTTCAGGCGCACTTTCCGTCAAAGAACAATCCGAGAAGGTCGCCACACTCATCAATGAAGTCGAGAGAGTCGTCGTCGGCAAGCATAACGAGATCGTTCTGCTCGTAACCGCGATGCTTGCGGGCACTCATGTGCTCATCGAAGATGTGCCGGGAGTCGGCAAAACCACTCTTGCCGCCGCATTGTCGCATGCCGCCGGGCTTGACTTCCGCCGCGCTCAGTTCACCCCCGACGTTATGGCGTCAGACATCACCGGCTTCAATATTTACAACCGTGCGAAGGAAAAATTCGAGTTCCGCCGCGGTCTTGTGATGTGCAACATTCTGCTCGCGGACGAGATAAACCGCGCGTCACCGAAAACGCAGTCGGCGCTTCTTGAGGCGATGGAAGAAGGTCGCGTCACAGTCGACGGTGAGACGTACGACATCCCCGACGTTTTCATGGTAATAGCGACGCAGAACCCGACCGGCTACGTCGGCACGTATCCGCTGCCTGAGGCTCAGCTTGACCGATTTGCCGTCAAGCTCTCGATGGGTTATCCGAATGAAGCAGAGGAAGCCGAAATCATAACCGCGCGCAAAGGCTCGAATCCCGCCGACCTCGTGAAGGCGGTTATGGATGAGGAAACGCTTCACTTGATCCGCGCAACGATATCCGGCGTGACGCTCTCAGATGAGATTGTGCACTATATAGTGAAGCTCGTCGCCGCGACACGCGGAAACTCAAAGATCGCACTCGGTGCTTCTCCCCGCGCATCCCTCGCACTCATGCGTCTTTCTCAGGCTTACGCCTTTATCCGCGGACGCGACTACGTCCTCCCCGAGGATATCGCCGCACTGTTCGCTCCCGTCACATCGCACCGTATCGTGCTCAGTCAGGAGGCGCGCCTCGCTCACGAAAGCGCGTCCGACATAATTTCCGCTATCCTCCGCTCGGTCGAAGTGCCGTACAGAACCGGAAGATGACGTCAGGCTCCCCGCGACACCTGCGCGCTTTTTCGAAAAAGCGGGAAAAATGTACAGGTGACAGATATGACACCCGATTTAATTCTGACGTCTTTCGCCTTACTCTGTCTGATTTGCCCCTTTTGAATTTTTTTTGCCGGGCTTTTTAAAAAAAGCCGCGTACTCCTTTTTTACTAAGGACTTATCATGAAAAAGTATTCTTCAAGACGAGGTTTCACTGTACTGCCGGGCGCGATACTGTACGCGGCGGTACTTGTCTTTGCGCTCGTTTTTACACAGATACTGCGCACGTCGATCACCAACACGCTTTTCTGGTTTCTGCTGATACTGCCGGTGTTATCACTGCTTCACGCGCTGCTCGGACGCACGCTCCTGCAGGTATACGTCATGTCAGACGTGACGAGCGCGGAGAAATTAACGCCCGTAGAATACGAAATCCGCGTTATCAACACGTCGCCGCTCCCGTTTCCATTCGTTGACGCGCTGACCGTATCGCCTAACGCCGGAGGCGTCAGATCAAATGACGCTCTTCTTTCGCTGTCAGTCGTATCATTCGGCTCGTATTCAATGAAGCAGACTGTCACCTTCCCGTATCGCGGACTCTACGAAATCGGCGTACGTGATCTTTACGTGACCGATATTCTGCGTATCTTCCGCATCAGGAAGCGTATCGACAACTACTCGAACGTCACGGTAATGCCACGCAGACTTACGACCTCCGCGCGCCGTCCGTATGCCGCCGAGCTGTCACCGCAGAACGCGTCGAAGAATGACTCGGCTGAGAAAAGCGACGTCGGAAACATCCGCGAGTACATCCCCGGGGATTCGCTGAAAAGCATACACTGGAAGCTCTCGTCAAAGACGGATGAGCTTGAGGTGCGCGAATTCAACTCGAGCACCGCGAGGCGCGTATTCATCTTCTGCGACCTGTCAGTACCCGAGGTACGCGAAGCCGACAATGCTGTGCAGTCTGAGGATAACGCGCCGCTTGCGATAAGGAAGCAGCGCACGCTCAGATACAATACGGAGCTTGCGGGCGATGACGATCCTGATAAAATCTCGCTTGGCGAGGTTATCGGTGATGCGGCGAAGGATGCCGCAAATGCCGTGACGAAGAAGCGTATCGCTGCAAAAAAGCGCCGCAGTGTACGCCGCGGTATGTCTGCAGAGCACGCCGAGACGGTCGGCATGATCGACGAGCTGATCGCAAGCACCGCGAGAAAAAAAGTAAAAAAGTCAAAGTCAGTGCCGGAGAACGATGATGCCGCTGTGGACAACACTCCAGTGCAGCCGTCATTCTCTGCACGCCGCCTCGCCGCGAGGATCAAGGAAGTGTCGTCGGGCGGGGGGATCGAAAAGCACTACAAATACACCTTACGGGACACTGACATGACGGCTGAGGGAAGCGTGCGCGATGAATATGCGAACGAGTACGCCGAGCTGCTTGCCGACTGTACAGTCGAGACTGCCATCGCGGTACTGCTCGATGAAGCGCGGCACGGCAGCGAATGTACAATCGCATGGTTTGATTCGCGCAGTGACGCAGGCTGCGAGGTGTTCGACATAACTGACCAAAATGACGTTGAGGCCGCGGTCAGCCGCCTGTCTACCGCACCGGTACAGACTTCCGGCATGAAGGTGTGCGAGCTGCTCGACATAGCGGGTCAGGCATCAAATGTGACCATGCGTATCGTCACGCCGAACATGTCACCCGCCGACGTGTCCGATTACTCATCCGTTCCCGCGAAATTCGGCGGAAGCGGCGCTGGTGCACAGGTGCAGGTATTCCTCTCGTGTCCAGACACGATATATGAGGATTCAAACGTGCGCGCCTCCTATATAGAAAGCTGCCGCCTCACCCTGCTTCACAGCGGCGTGATGCTGACAGAGGGTACCGGGAATACGCCTGCATTATATAAGTCTTTGTAAGCTTTCCTGTGTAAGACTAGCTCAGCATAAAATTATATTAAGCAAAAAAATCCCCTTCACATAATGCTGTGTGTTCTTAAGGCAGTAATTCGGGAGAGAATATGGTGTAACCTCGT
>CAZMRH010000024.1:0-17267 GCA_964568705.1 uncultured Lachnospiraceae bacterium | reverse complement strand
CAATCGGAAACAGCGTGGAAAGCATCGGCTATCTTGCGTTTTCCGTCTGCACATCGCTTTCGTCGGTAACAATACCGGACAGCGTAACGAGTATCGGCGAAAGTGCGTTTTACAACTGTACGTCGCTTTCTTCGGTAAAGATATCGGAAAGCATTACAAGTATTGACCTCTGTGTGTTTGCCGGATGCACGAGTCTTTCTGCGGTAACGATACCTTCGGGCGTAACAAGCCTTGCCGACAGTGCGTTTCATAGCTGCACATCGCTTACGGAAATAACGATACCTGACGGCGTGACGAGTATCAGCGGCGGTGCGTTTTACAACTGCACCTCGCTTAAGAAAATCATCACATCGGATAACGCCGTATATACAAGCATTGACGGAGTTCTTTATGACGGGAATAAAATACATACATACCCTGCTGGAAGAACGCAGGCTACTTATGTAATACCGACCGATACGACCGTCATCGGTAGATGTTCGTTTTCCAATTGCACGTCACTTGCATCTGTTTCGATCCCGTCAAGTGTAACCGAAATCGGCACTTCTGCATTTTCCGGATGTACGTCTCTTGCATCTGTGACATTGGAAAACTGTGCGTCAAGTATCGGCGAAAGTGCGTTCTCTGGCTGTACTTCCCTTTCATCTGTGTCACTCGGCAACAGTGTGACTGTAATCGGTGCAGATGCGTTTCGTAGTTGTAAATCACTTGCGCGGATAACGATACCTGACAGCGTGACAATCATCGGAGGTTATGCGTTTAGTCACTGTTCTATCCTCACCTCGGTAACATTCCCTGACAATTTGACTGAGATAGAGATGGGTGCGTTTGATGGCTGTGGGGCGCTTTTGTCAGTAACGATACCTGACAGCGTAACGAAGATCGGAGAGTCTGCATTTGCTAATACCGCATGGTACTGGCATAAGCCTGACGGTGTTATATATGCCGGGAAGGTTGCATACCAGTTCAAGGGTGACATGAAGCAGGAACAAACAAGCATAACTCTACGTGAAGATACAGTTGGAATTACCGCATATGCTTTTCACGCATGTTCAGAACTGATATCCGTTACGATACCGTCAGGAGTAACCGAAATACCCTCGAATGCGTTTTCCAACTGCTACTCTCTTAAATCTGTAACACTGCCGGACGGTTTGACTGAAATTGGTTTCAACGCATTTTACTTCTGCCGGTCGCTTACGTCGATAACGATACCCGACAGTGTAACAGACATTTACGGCGGCGCTTTCATCAACTGCATGACACTTGCAACTGTGTACTACAACGGCTCGAAAACACAATGGAATAATATTAACATAGATGATTACAACAATCCGCTTATAAATGCTAATATCATATTTAAAGTCAGTTCACCCCTTCCCGGTGATGTGAATCTCGACGGCAATGTCAATGCTCTGGATTTGCTGGATATCAAGCTGTACTTGGCAGGCAGGTCCGCACTTACCGGAGATGCTCTTACTGCCGCCGAACTTACAGGTGACGGCAAGGTCAACGCAATGGACGCTCTCCAAATAAAGCTAAAACTTGCGGGCAAAATTTAACCGCGCCATCTTTCTTTCATACATATATTATCCCCTTATTACAAGGCACTATGGCGTAAAGCTGTAGTGCCTGTTTATTTTTATGGAGGAAATAATCATGATAACTACAACAACGCTCACCAACACAGCAGAATATGGCAACAGCCGGGCTAAACGGAGAGGACATTATCATAAATGAACGCTCCTTGAAAATAATTATCTGTATATTTTTAAATAGTCCGGGCTCAAACCGGGATAATAATACAGGAGGGATAATCGATGAATCTTACATTTGACGCCGTATACTATGAGCCGCAGGTACTTGAATTCCCGCTGGGTCAAGAACTGCTTAAAAAATATAACTACCTGCCGCGGGTGGAAATTGAATCTCACAATCGGATCCCTGAACTGAGCAACAGCAAAAACCGCGACTTTACACGCCTGAAACAGCATCTCGTGCTGGGAGTTCGCAAAACCCATAAATATACGGAAAACCACAAGGTTTCTGACTGGCTGGTGCCTTACACCTCATCAGGCTGTCGGGCAATGTGTCTGTACTGCTATCTGGTCTGCAATTACAACAAATGTGCTTATCTGCGTCTGTTTGTCAACCGCGAACAGATGATGGATAAACTTCTTAAAGCCGACGCCGCATCAGGTGTGCCGCAGACTTATGAGATCGGCAGCAACAGTGATCTTGTGTTGGAAAACACGATCACAGGCAACTTGGTCTGGACAATAGAGCAGTTCGCAAAATCCGGTAAAGGCAAGCTTACCTTCCCTACCAAGTTTGACATGGTGGAACCGTTGCTGACGCTCGATCACAAAGGTAAGTCTATCTTCCGTATGAGTGTCAATCCTGCGGAGATCATCAGTCGGGTCGAACTCGGCACATCAACGCTTGGCGACCGCATCCGCGCCGTCAACGCCATGGCGGACGCCGGTTACCCGGTGGGGCTTCTGATTGCGCCGGTCATTCTTGTACCGGAATGGAAGCAGCTTTACAGCATACTTCTGGACAAACTCAAAGACGGGTTGTCACCGAAGGTTAAGCAGATCGGCTTCATCGAAGTAATTCTGATGACATACAGTTTTGTGCAGGACGCCATCAATACTGATGCGTTTCCGAATGCCGTACCGATTTTTGACCGTTCACTTATGACCGGCCGAGGCCGTGGGAAATACTGCTACCGCAGCGAGGTTCGTACTGATGCGGAGGGTTTTCTGAAAAAAGAAATTAAGTTGAAGCTTGATATGCCGATTTTGTATTTTGCATAACGCGATATTTGTAGAGAAAGAAATCCGACTGAAATAATCAATCGGATTTCTATCTTTATTACAGGAGGTGAACATGGTTAACGGAACAAACGGGAAAGGCACAGGTAAGCGAAGGTTGTATCATACTTGTGTTTTTTGTCAACAAAAAGTCAAGTCAAATCAGGCAATCCGCCCTGTTTTACCTGACTCTTTTGTGCTTTACAATTGGTAAATATACCAAAAAACCGGAATTAAGCCGATCGGCTTGTGCGGTTACGTAAATGTAAAACGGCGAGGTATGGCCGAATGGGGTATATCGTTTATTAGGTCGGCAGAGGAAATGAGACAGAAACAGACATTTTGTTTATGCGGTCAATTGTTTCTTCGAAAACTACGACTATATACTGAAATCACATATGTTCATACCGGGAATTAACCTACGGCTTAATTTCCGCGGCCATTCTCTTTCAGCTTAATCGGGAACAAAAGATCAAGCTGTTGCACATCAGCTCCGTTATCCCATTCACGAGAAATGTTATAGAAATTCAACGGCTCTTCCATAGCCCAGTCCATTTCCGCGTCATACGGTGTAACCCGTACTTCGCCCCACGCATGGTCATACTTACTGTTTGAAAGCAGCCATTGCCCGAGTAAAGCCCATTCATCAAAAGCACCCATAGGAATCATATGTGCGGCATACAGGCCACCTGTAAATGTCTTTTTCTTAAGCGGTTCCTGAACCTCCATATCATCCGGGATCGTTACCCAAGCCTCATATCCCGCTGACGGAGTACCTGCCGCTGTCGTTGATATGGGATTATTAAATCCAAAGACTCGGAAATCAGGTTTATATTGATGTAAGTTGCTTTCGTTTATGAATTTATTGATTTGTCCATACACAACACCCTCACAGCCTTCTCCTATGTAATGTGCCGCCGCCACTGTCTCCGGCGGAAGATACACAATCCGCACATCTCTGTCGGTGAGCTTGCTCAGCTTTTCGTTTGCCGTCTGCAGGTCGGCAACCGTTTTTTCATCCTTCAGCGGTGTTTTCCGAATCGTCAGCGCGTCGACCGCTTCAAGCAGAGCGGTATCATCCATCAGACTGAGCTTGATCGTCTCGCCGTTCTGGTCGATTATGTCATCAAGCCGTGAAACAAATCCGGCGATAATGTCCCGAATAGTGGACAAGGCTGTGATTTCATCGTCCACTTCGGCAAGACTCTGACGGAATGTATCAATGATTTCGGTGGCATTTTCACACTTCAGTATAAACGCGATCTGTCCAAGCGGTATACGCAGCTTGCGGAGCACTATAATCTGCTCAAGACGGCGGACTGTGTCCTCGGTATAGACACGATACGCATAATCCTCTGCCCTCTCGCTTGTTATCAACCCTATTTGCTCATAATAACGCAGCGTTCTTGTTGAAAGGTTAAATGCTTTTGATATCTGGCTAATTGTATGCAATTCCATAATCTATATTCCTTTCGTGTTTTGGTGTTGTATCCATTATAAACTGCGATGTCGCGTCAAAGTCAAGGGGTTACTTGAAAATCATGTGTTTTTTACAAGAAAAATGCACGCAAATGAGGTATTGTACGACAAAAACCTTCCGTATGGATCCCATCGGTGGCAAAACCTTTTATTTACGCGCCCAGAGCTTCTGAATCATTTTCATTATCATTGTTCCGGATTGTTTTGTAAGTATATCAAAGGCAAGCTGTCATCGTCAAATGTTGAGGTCTGCGGTAATCTACTGGTGAGCGCAGCAAGCTGCGATTGGAAAACTGATTTACTTCTGCAATTACCGCTGAAAGTCTCACTTTGAAAACTTACCGATGCTTTTACAAAAGCATTCACATCACTATTGACTTTTACATATCCTTGTGGTATAGTGTAACAAATCTCTTTGCACTGCATTACATTCCCGTCCCGGGAATGCGAGATCAACAGTACAAACTGAGCAGGCAATGCCCCAAGGGGCGTAGGGCCGGGCCGATCAGCTATCGGCAGCAGATAGCGTGACAAGCATATCTGTGGGACAGTTGTATGTTCCATAGGTGTGCTATTATTTTATTATTGTTTATCTATGGAACAGCCGACCTCAGATGGAGTGCCATAGGAGAAATCACGACACCGTAATGCCGATAAAGCAGCGGAAAACGGAGGATTCTTTTATGACAACCGAAAAACAGAACACGGCAGGATTGACTACTGCCAAAGCCCACGAATTGCAGAATAAGTATGGCAAAAACGAGCTTACGCCTCAGAATAAGGAAAGCTTTCTGAAAAAGACCTTTCATATTATCTGTGAGCCGATGTTCCTTTTACTGATTGTTGCTGCAATTATTTATTTCATTCTCGGAGAGCCGAGAGACGGCGCGATCATGCTCATCTTTGTCGTGGGCATTATCAGTATCGATATAATTCAGGAATGGAAAACCGACAAGACCCTGAACGCACTTAAAGACCTGTCTGCCCCTCATGTCAAGGTGATTCGCGACGGCAAAGAACAAACGATTGCCAGCGCCGACCTTGTGCCGGGAGACATTATGCTGATTCATGAGGGCGTAAAGATTCCCGCTGACGGCGTTGTGATAAGATGCAATGACCTTTGTGTGGATGAATCATCACTCACGGGAGAGGCGGAAGGTGTCTGGAAGTCAGGCACCGGGGATGCCCCGGAATCCGACGATTTCTGGCGGCGTGACTGCTGTTACGCCGGGACACTGGTAACACAGGGTACTGCTCAGGTACTTGTTGATAAAATCGGCGCCTCGACTGAGTACGGGAAGATAGGCAACAATGTCGCATCAGCTCCCAATGAAAAGACACCACTTCAGAATCAGACCGGCAATCTTGTAAAGCTGTGCGCGGGAATTGCTGCCGTGCTGTTTGCATTAGTCGGAATATTTACTTATATCAACATTCCCGACCATGTCTTCGGAGACAGACTGATCGAAAGTATTCTGTCAGGAATCACACTTGCCATGGCGATGATACCGGAGGAGTTTCCGGTGATTCTGACTGTGTTCCTTTCCATGGGTGCCTGGAGACTTGCCAGAAAAAGCTCGCTTGTGCGCAAGCTTCCGAGCGTGGAAACGCTGGGCGCGGTGTCTGTACTGTGTGTGGATAAAACCGGCACCATAACGATAAATCAGATGACAGTACAGGGCACATGGGCAAAAGACGGCGATGTAAAATCACTCATTACCGTCATGGGCATGGGATGTGAAACCGACGCCTATGACCCTATGGAAAAAGCCATGCTTACTTACTGTGAGAAAAGCGGCATTACACGCGGCGAGCTTTTCGGCGGTGAACTGATCACCGAATACCCGTTCACAAACGAGCTGAAAATGATGGGACATGTGTGGCGCAAGGATGGGAAAATCACGATTGCCGTCAAAGGCTCTCCCGAACGAATTCTTACTGTTTGCTCTCTTTCCGATACGGAAAAGTCCGAATTTGAAAAGAAAGTCATCGAAATGTCGTCCGCCGGCCTGCGCGTGATCGCAGTTGGCAAAGAAGATCCGCAGACTGAAGCGGATATTCCGAAAAAAATCACTGGCTGTTCACTCACCTTACTCGGGCTTATCGGTCTTGCCGATCCTCCGAGAGAAAGTGTCAAAACGGATATCGCTGTATGCAACAAAGCCGGAATACGCGTTGTTATGATCACCGGAGATAACGGTATCACTGCCGCATCCGTCGCAAATAAGATCGGCATGAAAAGCCATGACCACATCATCACAGGCGAGATGATAAACGGTATGACCGATGAAGAGCTGCGTGAAAAAGTTAAAGAGGTAAACATTTTTTCCCGCGTCGTGCCGGAGCATAAGATGCGCATTGTCAAAGCATTTAAGGAAAACGGCGAGATCGTTGCCATGACAGGTGACGGTGTCAACGACGCACCGGCTCTCAAATACGCGGACATCGGGATCGCCATGGGTAAACGCGGCAGCGAAGTCTCGCGTGAGGCGGCAGACCTTATCCTGATGGACGATAATTTTACGACCATTGTGGAAACCGTCAGGGACGGCAGACGCATTTACGATAACATCCGCAAAGCAGTCGGATATGTTTTCACCATACACATCCCGATAGCGTTTGCATCTCTTTTGGCACCCATACTCGGGATAGCTCCCGCATCACTGTTTCTTCTTCCGCTTCACGTCGTACTACTTGAGCTGATCATTGACCCGACCTGCTCTGTTGTCCTTGAACGTCAGCCGGCGGAACGTGATATTATGGAGCGTAGTCCCCGTGATCCGAAGGAAAAAATGCTGACGCCGCGCCTCCTTATTAAAAGCGTTCTTCAGGGTATTGTGATTTTTGCCGCATCCTTCGGCACATACCTTACCGTTCTTGACGGTAATGAAGCAAATGCACCTGTCGCCCGTGCGATGGGACTTGCGATTATCATGCTGTCCAATCTGCTGCTGGTTCAGGTCAACAGTTCGGAGTGCGATTTTGCATTCCGCTCGGCTTCCCGCCTTGCCAAAGACAAGGTGATGTGGGCAGTAAATATTCTGACCGTCGTCGGATTGGCTACAATTCTCTACACCCCTCTTGCGCGATTCCTCAAGCTCGCCCCGCTGTCGTCAACGCAGTTCTTCACCGCAGTCGGTATAGCTGCCGCGGCTGTACTCTGGTATGAACCCGTGAAACTGATTAAGAGACTGATCGGACAAAGGAAGGGCGGCACAAAATGAGAAACGGATTTTTAACTCGTTCCATGTGGACGCTGTTTGCACCGACTTTCCGACAGCACCTTTCGATCCTCGGCGTGACTGGCGGCAGAACAGTAATGAAAAAAGCAAAGATCAAATACCGGAGTATCATTAAGGATATTCCGCCTTTCGGGAAAAATGATATTCTTCTTGTAAATCTACTAAGCGCCACCCAGATCGCCGCAATTTATCTCAGCCTTAATAAAAAGCCTTCGCTTGAGCAGATGACCGAATACTACAACTCATCAATGGACGACAGCCGGATTATGAAGCATTTTTTGAAAAGCAGCAATTACTATTCCGTAAGGTATCAGAAGAAGCTTCTAAATCAAGCAAAAACAAGTCAGCTTTCCGATAATCCCTATTCCTGGAGATTCAGATTTTCGGCAGGCAAGTCTCTTGATTCCTTTGATGCAATCTTTGACCGTTGCGGTATCTGCCGATTATTTGATAAACTCGGGATTTCCGAGATCACTCCGGCAATGTGCGCGTATGATTACGATATGGCAAAACGGACAAATACCGTTTTTACGCGCAGATCTACTCTTGCCTCAGGCGGAGAGGTTTGCGACTGTCATTATAAAAAATTAACAGGTAAGGAGGTTGAATTTTAAATGGACCCTTCCCATAGTATTGAAATCCCCCGATTGTGTCCCATAAAAAATAAATAGCACTACGCCTTTTGTGGCATAGTGCCACGAAAGGAAAAAATATGATCAATTACTATTTCTCTGAAGACAAAAAGCTAAGCAAAACAAGTGTACCTCAAAACGGTTGTTGGGCTTCCGCAATTGCTCCTACCGATCAGGAGCTGAATATTCTTTCCGAATACTACAATTTGGATAAGGATATTCTGCAATCGGCACTTGACGCGGATGAGCGTTCGAGAATCGACAACGATACCGGTTACATTATGATACTTGTTAACATCCCTGCCGTTGAGGAGCATAAAGACAGCGAATTATACAGCACAATACCTCTGTCGATTATTATCGTAGATAATGCAATAATAACTGTATGCAGCGAAGAAACACCGATAATAAATGGATTCGAGAACAATCGGATCAAGGATTTTTATACCCAGATGAAGTCCCGATTTGTGCTTCAGATTCTATATCAAATCGACACACTGTATATGCAGTATCTACACAACATTGATAAGAAAAGCGACGAGGTTGAAAACAAGCTACATAAGTCAACAAAGAATCGCGAACTCATCGAATTGCTGAAGCTTGAAAAAAGTCTGGTTTATTTTACAACTGCGCTTCGTTCAAATGAATCGGTATTGGGAAAACTGCTTCGCTCGGAGCTTGTTAAAAAATATGCGGAAGATGCGGAATTGCTTGAAGATGTCATTGTCGAAAACAAGCAAGCTATTGAAATGGCCAATATATACAGTGGGATTTTAAGCGGTATGATGGACGCTTTTGCTTCGGTTATATCCAATAATCTCAATATTGTAATGAAGGTCTTGGCTATCGTGACAATTGTTATGGCAATCCCGACCATGCTTTTCAGCGCATATGGAATGAATGTAAACACCCAGGGGATGCCCTTTGCCCAAAGTCCCTGGGGGTTTCAAATTATTATCGGATTAGCCGTTGTACTCAGCGTCATCGCAGCCATTGCCTTCAACAAAATAAAGTGGTTCAAATAATTAGCTTACCCGACGCAGTTATCCTGAACTTTCGCTTCTTAAAAATGCTTCATTATGTCACATTGCTTTGATATAAGATCTAACATTATCCTGCCTTTAGTAACCTTAATAAAAGGCACCATGGCGTAAAGCCATAATGCCTGATTAATTTACGGAGGTAATTACGACAACAAGCACAGCCACGCCCTCCCCCAAAGCCGAACATGACGGCAGCGCGACTAAAAAAGTGACTCCCATATTTGCTAAAAGCAAATATGGGAGTAGTGATTTTTCGTAATAAAATACTTATTGCAGTATTCGTTTCTTGTTTAAAATTATAAGTATAATTACAATTTCAGTTCTCACGCGTGCCTGCGACTCAGATAACAAAATTCATCAATAACACTACAAATGATATTGACATATCACAGTAATTATGGTACAGTGTATTTGCGGGAAGCAGCTTTTAATGATTGATGAATACGAAACGGTGCGTTTTGTCGTTAACAAGGATTTTTACAGGAAGAATGGGGCGAATCTATAAGTTTCGTGCCATACAGCTGATTACAGCAGCGCCCGTAAAAAACCCGCCAATACCCCGGTAAGCGGAGTATATATGCTGCTTATCGTTGCCCCACCCACGCTTTCCGGCAATATAAAGCAAACCGGGACGGTATACCGTATGCATGAACATTCGGACGAGTGCGCAGAGTATAACTGACAGATAAAGCGCACCCTCAAGCCGGGTGCGCTTTACTTAATTTACCTGCATTCCGTACAGACATACTCCGGAGCTGTCTTTTCGTTTATCACCGATTCGTACAGCCGCCAGCCTCCGGCGAGATTATAGCAGTCATATCCGTTCCCGGCAAGGATGCGGCAGGCAATATAACTGCGAAATCCGCTGTGACAGTGTACGTATACGGGTTTGCCTTTCTGTATTTCATCAAGATGCTCGCGCAGGCTGTCGAGCGGGATGTTAATAAAACCGTCGATCTTTCCTCGGCTGACCTCGGTGACGGTTCTCACATCCAGCAGAGTAACCGAGCCGTCACGCGGAAGTGACGCGACATCCTCCGGGAAAAACTGCTTGACTTTTCCGTTTATTACGTTCTCCGCGACAAATCCAAGCATATTTACCGGGTCCTTTGCGCTTCCGAACGGCGGTGCGTAGCACAGCTCCAGTTTAGTAAGGTCTGTTATTTCAGCGCCGAAGCGTATCGCGGTTGCCAGCACGTCCATACGCTTGTCCACACCGTCAAAGCCGACGATCTGAGCACCGATCAGCTTATGCGTGTCTTTATCCCACAGCGCTTTGATTGACATTTTTGTTGCACCCGGATAATATCCCGCGTGGTTATCCGAATATATATAGGTTTTGTCGTATACGATTCCGGCGTTTGCCGCAGCCTTTTCATTCAGCCCGGTAGTGGCTACCGTCATATCGAATATTTTCAAAACCGCTGATCCCTGCGTTCCGGTGTATTTACTCTCTGTACCGCATATACTGTCGGCGGCAATGCGCCCCTGCTTGTTCGCGGGACCTGCAAGCGGAATGAATGACGGAGTTCCGGTGACGAAATCCCTAACCTCGACTGCGTCACCGACGGCGTAAATATCGTTATCTGTTGTTCTCATGTGGTCATCTACCACTATTGAGCCCCGGCTGTTTGTCAGAATTCCGCACTCTTTGGCAAGTATTGTTTCGGGACGGACTCCGACAGACATAATAAGCATATCGGCGGAAATACTGCCGCGTTCAAGTGTTACAGTAAGTCTTGCATTTTTTTCGATGATTTCCTTCACGCCGTTGCCGAGAATCAGCTTTACGCCGTTTTTCCGCAGATAAGCGTGAACATCAGCCGCCATATCGGAATCAAGCGGAGCGATCAGATGATCGGTAAGCTCTACTATTGTCACATCAAGTCCGGCGTTTTTCAGATTCTCTGCCATTTCCACACCGATATATCCGCCGCCCACGACAATGGCGGATTTCGGTTTGCGATTATCAATAAATGACTTAATTTTCAGTGTGTCGGGAATATTCCGGAGAGTGAAAACAAGCCCGCTCTGGATACCGGGGATCGCCGGCTTCATGGGTTCGGCTCCCGGCGAAAGAATCAGCTTGTCATAACTTTCGGTATAGGTTTCGCCGGTCTTTGTATTTCGGACGGTTACACACTTACCCGAAGGATCTATTGCCGTGACCTCATTGTTAACGCGGACATCTATATTAAACCGCACGCGGAAGCTGTTCGGCGTCTGAAGCGTCAGTTTTGACTGATCGGTTATCTCGCCGCCGATGAAATACGGCAGTCCGCAGTTTGCATATGAAATAAAGCCTCCGCGCTCTATTATAATTATCTCGGCTTTTTCGTCAAGCCGTCTGAGTCTTGCCGCCGCCGATGCGCCTCCGGCAACACCGCCGATAATAACAGTTTTCATTTGTTTCACCATCCTTTTGTTTTATTCTTTGTGAAAGAAGGTATTTTTATGACAGTCAGCGATCTTGAATGTGATTACAGCAGAATATTTCCGTTTTGGACTAATCTTTCTCACGATGATAAAGAGTTGTTGTGCCTGTATACGGTACATAAAAGCTTTGATCGCGGGGCAAATATTCACGGCGGCGACGGTGAATGTACCGGTGCGATTATAGTGAGGAGCGGTTGTGTGCGTGCATATATACTCTCGGAGGAGGGACGTGAGATCACGTTATACCGTCTGTATGCGGGTGATATCTGTATGCTTTCGGCGTCCTGTGTACTAAAGTCCATCACCTTTGACGTTATGGTGGATGCCGACACAGACTGCGATTGTCTTATTTTAAACGGTAATACCCTTTCCGAGGTGGCAGAGCGTAATCTTTACGTCAAAAACTTTGCACTTGAAACAGCTGTCGAAAGGTTTTCCGATGTGATGTGGGTAATGCAGCAGATACTCTTTATGAGCTTTGACCGCCGTCTTGCAATTTTTCTTACCGATGAGCTGGCAAAGAACGGAGGCGATACCGTAAAGCTTTCAAACGAGCAGATCGCAAAGTATATGGGTTCAGCACGCGAGGTCGTTTCGCGTATGATGAAATATTTTACGACAGAGGGCATTGTTGAGCGTAATCGTGAAGGAGTTAAAATTCTCGATAAAGCAAAACTTCGCCGATTGACCTGACATTTCAAAGAGTGAGCCTTTCGGCGGGGTTCCGCTGCCCGTGATGTCACTTTGCAGTTTTTGAAAAGAGCAGGTATCGCAATGCTTACCCTAAGCGCCTTAGCCGACTCGGGTACGCGGTCAGCAGCCACCTTCGGATTTCGAACCTTCGCTGATCGTTTACGCGATTTCCGCTTTCTCATTGAATCGCACATTTATTCTGCTTGATCACTGTCCTATTCTCCCATTATATCCTGATCGTTGTCGCTATTCCGTGACGCGGTCACGTTTTTTGCTTTCAAATTAGCTGTGTCATTGTCCCCATCGGGCAGTAAACACAACAGGAGCGCGTCTTGAATAAAATCATCGTGATAAATCCGAGAATGGTCGAGGTTAGCATAACACTGTAGAAACCAAACGCAAACTGCGCGACACCGTCCGAGAACAGTGTGCCGTGATATGCCCAGTGCCACGGAACTTTTATTGTCCAGATAAGCTTTACAACCTCCCGCAGGGACTCTGCTCCGGCAAATACGAAATTAGTATTCCAAACCATCTGTCCGAACATTACAAAAAAGAAAATCAAAAAGCCGTATCGAAACCATTTTGACTTCATCCATCCCGGGATATCCCTTTTTCCGGACAGCCCGAATTTTCCGCCGATCAGTTCAAACAATTGTCCTCTGCCGCAATACCTGTTGCAGTATGCCTTTCCCCGTCCGGAGGACGAAATAATCAACGGAATAAAAAAGCACAGCAATCCGAGCTATGCAAACAGAATATTTACAAATCCGAGTATCAGGTAAACCGCTGAAAGTATCTATCGCCTTTCATTTAACTATGTATACCTCCGCTTATGTTTTTTGTATCATAACAAAAATATAAATCGCCATCCGTGACCAAATCACGGAATTTTCAAACCGACGAAGATATAATAATGGTAAATAAAGCAAAATAGAATAAAACAAATTAAGAAAGGAATCAGTAAAATGTCAAAACAAAAATTTTTCCGCTGCCGTCATTGCGGCAATATCATCGCATTCGTTGAAAGCTCGGGCGTTCCTGTAATATGCTGCGGCGAGAAAATGCAGGAGCTTGTTCCCAACACAGTGGAAGCGTCAACCGAAAAGCACATTCCGGTTATTAATGTTGAAGGAAATACCGTAACCGTTACAATCGGAAGCGTTTTGCATCCGATGGCTGAGGAGCATCACATTGCATGGATTTCACTTGAAAGCCGCGAGGGTAATCAGCGCAAGGAGCTGAAGCCGGGCGACAAGCCGGAAGCGGTTTTCGCACTGACCGAAGGCGACGCTCCGATCGCCGCTTACGCATATTGCAATCTCCACGGTTTGTGGTTGAAAGAGCTGTGAAATAAGCAAATACATTGGTATACCGTCTGATGGCGTAAGCTATTGTAGGATACCTGTTCTCCGATTTTGTTTCTCTGAAACAAATCAAACTATGCGCTGAATATGGTAATGGGGCATTTTTCAATGCCCCATTCTTTTTTTCTGCGTCAGACAACGGGCGATCACAAAACTCATTAATGCCCACATAATAATGCACGCAGCTGTAAAATGAACCATGCGCTCACCTTTAAAGCAGAGCGGTACCATCCGTCTGATAAACATAAAATCCAAATCATTCAGGTAAAAAGAATTATCCGTTTTAAACTCGTCAGCTTGTTAAATCCGGCATAGTATTTCTATCCAGAGGTATAATATTCATAAATGCATACTCCGGAGGAAATATTATGGAATCAGTATGGGAAAAAGCCACGGAGCGTCCGAACTTCGGCATGCTTACAGAAAACATAAAAACAGATGTCCTTATTATCGGCGGCGGTATGGCGGGACTTTTATGCGCGTATATGCTGCATCGGGCAGGCGTCGACTGTGTGATTGCCGAAGCTGTAACCGTCTGCTCGGGAATTACCAAAAACACCACGGCGAAAATCACATCACAGCACGGCCTGATATATGACAAGCTGATAAATAAGTTCGGCGTTGAAAAAGCGAAGCAGTATTTGGATGCAAACGAAGACGCACTCCGGATGTACCGCGAGCTGTGCGGAAGTATCGACTGCGATTTCGAGGATATGGACGCGTATGTCTACTCGGCAGACGACACACATAAGCTCGAACGTGAGCTGACGGCACTTGACAAACTCGGCTTCCGTGCGGAATTCGTATCGGAGATTCCGATTCCGGTAAGCAATGTCGGCGCGGTGAAATTCCAGAATCAAGCGCAGTTCAATCCGCTGAAATTCGCGTTTGCCGTAGCGGAGGGCCTGCGTATATATGAAAACACGACGGTACGAGAGCTGATCGGTACGACTGCTGTCACAGATCAGGGTAAAATCACCGCGAGAAAAATCATCGTCGCGACACATTTTCCGTTTCTAAATAAACACGGCAGCTATTTTCTGAAATTATATCAGCACCGCTCATATGTGATAGCACTGGAGAGCGCGCCGTACATCGGCAGCATGTACGTCGACGAAGCGCAGACGGGGATGTCCTTCCGAAATTATGAAAATTTCCTGCTGATCGGCGGAGGCGATCACCGCACGGGTAAAAAAGGCGGAGAATGGACGGAACTGCGCGATTTTGCAAGCCGTAATTATCCGGATGCGGCAGAAAAATATTACTGGGCAACGCAGGACTGCATGACGCTTGACGGCGTTCCGTACATCGGACGCTACAGTGCGGGTACGGAGGGGCTGTATGTGGCCACCGGCTTTAACAAGTGGGGAATGACATCCTCAATGGCTGCCGCGATGATACTGTGCGACATGGTGCGGGGACAGGAAAGTCCGTACTCTGACGTTTTCTCACCGTCAAGGACAATCATGCGGCCGCAGCTTGCGGTAAACGCGTGGGAGGCAACGGTAAATCTGCTTACACCGACCGCAAAACGCTGTCCGCATCTCGGCTGTGCGCTGAAATGGAATAAAGCGGAGCATACATGGGACTGTCCGTGCCACGGCTCACGCTTTGACGAAAACGGGGTTCTGATAGACAATCCGGCAACCGGTAATCTGAAGAAGTAATGGGGTAAGGTTGTCGGGACATTGTGCTACAATTAGGATTGTCCGTAGTGATGATTTTTCAGAATTGTTGTGTGACAACTCAATTCTTCCATAGGTTTATCTCTATGGATTCTTTTTACTATTGTAGGTTAATTTTACGATGCGTCGATTTTTTATTAATATAATATCATTTTTAGAGTCAAACAGGAAAAACTGCATTGAAACATATTTTTGCGTTGTTAAGCTTATCGTAAGCTAATTAAGACAACAGGGGAACTTCTTCACGGAAGTTCCCCTGTTGTGTCGATAACCGACATGTATTCAGATAATTTTGTATTAACCTATGAACATCTGTGACCAGTAATGGCCGTTTGACGAATACCCCACACCGATCTGCGTGAAGCTCGAATTCATAATGTTTGCGCGGTGACCTTCGGAGTTCATCCAGCCATCAAACACCTGTTGTGCTGTGGTCTGTCCCATAGCGATATTTTCGCCGGCAGTGCGGTAGCTGATACCGAACTTTTTCATCATATCAAAGGGAGAGCCGTATGTCGGGCTTGTGTGGGAGAAGTATTTGTTATTCGCCATATCGTTAGCTTTTACTCTCGCTACATTTGAAAGCTCCTCGTTAAGAGTCAGCTCGTTAAGTCCATTCTGTCTGCGCGCCTGATTAACCAGCGTTACGACCTGCCGTTCTATGTCCTGAACGGATGTAGAGTTGTTTGTACTTGCCGGAGCTTTTGCTGTTTCCGGTGCTTTGGTAATAGCCTCGGTGGTTTCGGCTGCCTTATTCGGAGCTTTTGTTGTTTCTGGTGCTTTGGTAATAGTTTCGGTAGTGTCGGCTGCCTTATTCGGAGCTTTTGTTGTTTCTGGTGCTCTTGTAATAGCCTCGTTAGTGTCGGCTGCCTTATTCGGAGCTTTAGTTATATCGGCTGACTTATTAGTAGCCTCGGTAGTGTCGGGTGTTGTGTTGTTTGACTTTGCTATTTCGGCTGGCTTCACAGCTTCTTCAGCCTTGGATATCGCTTCAGCCATTGCTGACTCTGCTGCCTTTCTTGCTTCTGTAGAGGTATTTGGCGGCTGACAGACTACTATTTCAGTATACACTACCTTCTTACTCGGCGCGCAGGCTGCAGTTGCCGATATGGGAAGCATACAGATAAGTAATGCAAATGTCAAAATTCTGAATACATTCTTCTTTAAATACTGTCTCATGTGTGTCTCCTTTTAGTTCTGAATTTTGTGCCGGAGTTTTGTTTTTCTTTCACCCCGCCACAAGTATTATTATACATGGTATTATTTACAAATTCAATGCAAACTATTTGGGCATATTGCCAAGTTATAATTTGGATAAATAATTTGGGCGGTTTTCAAAAACAAAATTATCCAAAACATCCACCCTTAATCTGAGATGTGTTCGGATTTGTATGAGGCAAATTAAGTGGTGGTATTAAATAAAATTCATAAACAGTTTGGGGCTTTTTCAAAATCAAATACTGAGCGAAAATGGCTGAACGATGTGGTCGGTGCCGGTTTATCCGTTGTGGGACTTGACACAACCTGCTGCCGGGTTCTGAAAAATAAACTGTGTAAATGGGTTTAACAGCCAAAATTTTGTTAATACTAAATCTGCAGCCAAGCAGGGCAATGCTGAGGAGCAACCCGACGCAGGCTGCGGGTTAAAACGTTAAAAAGCAGCGGCAGCGAAGGTCGCTGCTTTCCTTTTTACCGGATAACCCCCGGCGGAAAAACCTCGGGAGGAGCGCCATGCAAGCATGGCGCGGAGGGCAGAGCCCTCAAGGACTCAAGTTACAAATCTGTCTTCAAACCAAATCGCATACTGCGCAAACGCCATTCCCCAGTCACGCACCGGCATTGTCCACTTTTTCGAGATTTCCATAGCACTCATA